>NZ_JBWKYW010000004.1:0-237004 GCF_059423965.1 Variovorax sp. GW458-11-26-14-LB1 | reverse complement strand
CCTCGCCGCCCCGCCCCCGGCCGCCGCCTCCCGCCACGTGGTACTGGCCAGCTACCTGCTGATGCTCGCGGGGCTGATGCTCGTGATGTGGCAGCACCTGCTGCCGGGGCTGCTGTGCGTGTGCATCGGCTTCCTGGTCGCACGCTGGTTCGCCCGGCTGCTGGGCGGCTGGCTGTCGCGCCTGAAGCCCCTGCGTTCCGCCGCCGGCAGCCTGGCCCGGGTGGTGGCGGTCACGCTGGTGCTGCTGGGCCCGATCGGCCTGGTCACGCTGGGGTTCTCGCAGGCGCGCGAGTACGTACTCGATGCGCCCGACCAGTACCGCGAACTGCTCGACTACACGGCCCGCACGGTGCTCGAGCTGCGCTCCAAGCTGCCGCCCGACATCGCCGTCTACCTGCCCGAGGGCGCGGCCGAGGTGCAGCGCATCGTCGCCAACTACCTGCGCACGCAGGCCGGCTCGCTCGCCATGGCCGGGCGCGCCTGGCTGGGCGGGCTGCTGTTCGCCTACGTGGGCCTGATCATCGGCGCGCTGGCCGCCGTGGCGCCGGCGCCGGCCCAGCGCCGGCCGCTGGCGCAGCAGATGTTCCAGCGCATCACCACCTTCGGCGAGGCCTTCGGCCAGATCGTGGCGGCGCAGTTCTGGATCGCCGCCTTCAACACGCTGCTGACCGCGATCTTCCTGCTGTTCCTGATGCCGCTGTGGGGCCTCGAGCTGCCCTACACGCCCGCGCTCATCACGCTGACCTTCGTGGCCGGACTGGTGCCGATCGTGGGCAACCTGGTCTGCAACTCGGTGATCACGCTGGTGGCGCTGTCGGTGTCGCCGGTCACGGCCGCGGCCTGCCTGGCCTTCCTGATCCTGATTCACAAGGCCGAGTACGTGATCAACGCCAAGGTGGTCGGCGCGCGCACGCAGATGCGCGTGTGGGAGCTGCTGTCGGTGATGTTCGTGGCCGAGGCGGTGTTCGGCCCCGCCGGGCTGGTGGCGGCGCCGCTGTACTACGCGTACCTGAAAAAAGAACTGCACGCGGGCGGCCTGGTCTAGCGGCCGGGCTATGTCCTGATCTGATCGGTTCCGGTCCGCATCGGCGCGGACGAAGCGCTGGCGGCGTCCAAGAATAGGCGGCATCATCCACTTTGCCTTGCCCGCCACCGCCATGACCACCTGTCTGATTGTGATCGACGCCCAGGAATCGTTTCGCCACCGCCCCTACTGGAACGCCGCCCTGCTCGCGCCCTACCTCGAGGCCCAGAACGCGCTGATCGCCGGCGCCGTGGCGGCCGGACTGCCGGTGGTGCGTGTCTTCCACATCGATGCGCCGCCATCGCCGGCCAACCCCTTCGCGCTCGAATCGGGCCATGTGCGCCCGATCGAGGGCCTCGCGCCCTTCGAGGCGGCCGCCACCTTCACCAAGCACCGCCACAGCGCGCTGGTCAACAGCGGCCTGGACGTCTGGCTCACGCAGCACGGCATCCGCCGCCTGATCGTGAGCGGCATCCGCACCGAGCAATGCTGCGAAACCACCACGCGCCACGCCTCGGACCTGGGGTGGGAGGTCGACTACGTGACCGACGCCACCCTCACCTTCGACATGGTGCAGCCCGACGGCCGGCCGCTGTCGGCCGCCGACATCAAGGCGCGCACCGCGACCGTGCTGGACGGGCGCTTCGCCACGGTCTGCAGCGTGGCGCAGGCGTTGGCGCGTGCCACGGAAGGCGCGACCGCATGAGCGCCGCGCCGGGCCGCCCCAAGCAAGCTCGCACCGAAGTGCGAAGCACGGAGGTATTTCAATGACCCCGCTGCGCGTGCGCATCCTGGCCTACGACGGCGTCGAGGCGCTCGATTTCGCCGGCCCCTTCGAGGTCTTCACCACCGCTACCCGCGTCCACCAGCGCCTGCAGCCGGGTGCGCCCGCGCCCTTCGAGGTCGCCTCGGTCGCCCACACCCGCGCCGGAGAACCGGTGCAGGCGCGCGCCGGCCTGCGGCTGCTCGCCGACCACACGCTGGCCGATGCCGCCGCCACCGCCGACGTGCTGGTCGTCCCCGGCGGCGTGGTCGATGCGCCGATGGCGAGCCCCGACACCCTGCGCTGGATCGCCCGGTGTGCGGCCGGCGCGCAGCTCGTCGCCTCGGTCTGCACCGGCGTCTTCCTGCTGGCTCAAAGCGGCGTCGTGACGCGCGAGGCGGTCACCACGCACTGGGAAGACCTCGCCGACCTGCGCGCCCAATTCCCACAACTCGACGTGCACGACGGCGTGCGCTGGGTCGACGCCGGCCGCATCGTCAGCTCGGCCGGCATCAGTGCGGGCATCGACATGAGCCTGCACCTGGTCGAACGCCTGGCCGGACGCGACCTGGCCGAGCGCACCGCGCGCCAGATGGACTACGCATGGACCCGCAACGAGCCCCTGTCCGCGTAGTCTTCGTGCTCCTACCCGACAGCCTGGTGCTCGACTGGGCCGGGCCGGCCGAGGCGCTGCGCATCGCCAACCAGCGGCTGCGCGCAGCGGGCCAACCCGAGCGCTTCGTCATCGAATTCGCGGGGCCGCGCCCGACCGTCATGGGCTCGGTCGGCGTCGCGCTTTCGGGGCTGTCGCCGCTGCCGACGCAGTGGGACGGCCCGGGCTGGGTGGTGCTGGTCGGCCTGCCGGGCGACACCATCGCGACCGACACCCCCGAGGCGCAGGACCTGCTGCACTGGCTGCGCGGCCAGCGCTTCACGCGCGGCGGCGTCGAGCTGGTCACGGTCTGCGCGGGCGCGCTGCTCGCGGCGCATGCGGGCGCGCTCACGGGGCGGCGCGTCACCACGCACCACCATCACCTGGACGAACTGCGCACCGTGGAGCCGCGCTGCGAAGTGGTGAGCAACCGCGTGTTCGTGATCGACCCGCCGGTCTACAGCAGCGCAGGCGTCACGACGGGCATCGACCTGATGCTGCACCGCATCGCCGACACCTGCGGCGAGGCGCTGGCGGCCCAGGTCGCGCAGACGATGGTGGTGGCGCTGCGGCGCGGCCCGCACGACCCGGAGCTGTCGCCCTTTCTCGCCTACCGCAACCACCTGCACGCGGCGCTGCACCGGGTGCAGGACGCGGTCAGCGAGCAACCGCAGGCCGACTGGAGCGTGCCGCGCATGGCCGAGGTCGCCCACACCTCGGCGCGGCACCTGACGCGCCTGTTCGTCGAGCACGCGGGCGTGGCGCCGCTGGCCTATCTGCGCCGGCTGCGGCTGGCCGCCGCGCAACTGGCGCTGGCCTCGGGCGCCAGCGTGACGCGGGCGGCCGAGCTGTCGGGCTTCGGCTCGGACACGCAGCTGCGCCGCGCGTGGCACCAGTTCGGGTTGCCGGGCTCGCCCTCCGCGGGCACGTCCGCACCCGTCCGCTAAGGCTTGTCGCCGCAGGCCTCGGCGCGCGCCCGCAGCAGCGCCTGTTCGCGCGTGTTGCACGTGAGCGAGGCGGCACGCTGGAACTCCTGGCGCGCCTCGTCGCGGCGGCCCAGCTTGAAGAGCAGGTCGCCGCGCACGGTCGGCAGCAGGTGGTAGCCCTTCAGCGCGGGCTCGTCCTGCAGCGCATCGACCACCTCCAGCCCGGCCGCCGGCCCGAAGGCCATCGACAGCGCGACCGCACGGTTCAGCTCGACGATGGGTGACGGCGACAGCGCAGCCAGCGCGTCGTACAGCGCCGCGATGCGGACCCAGTCGGTCTCGCCCGCGGTGCGCGCGCGGGCATGGCAGGCGGCGATGGCGGCCTGCAGCGCGTAGGGGCCGAGCGCGCCGCCCAGCGCTTCGGCGCGCGCCAGCGCCGCCAGGCCGCGGCGGATCAGCATCGGGTCCCAGCGTGCGCGGTTCTGGTCGAGCAGCAGCACCGGTTCGCCCGAGGCGCCCACGCGCGCGGCGGTGCGCGAGGCCTGGATTTCCATCAGCGCGACCAGCCCGTGCACCTCGGCTTCGCCGGGCACCAGCTCGGCCACGATGCGGCCCAGGCGCAGCGCCTCGTCGCACAGCGTGGGGCGCATCCAGTCGTCGCCGGCGGTGGCCGAGTAGCCTTCGTTGAAGATCAGGTAGAGCACCTCGAGCACCGAGGCCAGCCGGGCTTCGAGCTCGTGGCGGCGCGGCACCTCGAAGGGCACGCGCGCCTCGGCCAGCGTGCGCTTGGCACGCACGATGCGCTGCGCCACGGTGGCCTCGGGCACGAGAAAGGCGCGCGCGATCTCGTCGGTCGTGAGGCCGCCCATCAGCCGCAGCGTGAGCGCCACGCGCGCCTCGGTCGAGAGCACGGGATGGCAGGCGGTGAACACCAGGCGCAGCAGGTCGTCGCCGATGTCGTCGTCGAGCGCCGCATCCACCGCCTGCGCGAAATCGGCCTGGGCCATGGCGTGCAGGGCGTCGAGCTCGCGGCCGATCTCGGGCGCCTTGCGCTCGGCCAGTTGCACGTGGCGCAGGCGGTCGAGGGCGCGGTGCTTGGCCACCTGCGTGAGCCAGGCGGCGGGGTTGTCGGGCAGGCCATCGACGGGCCACTGCTCGAGCGCGGCCACCAGCGCGTCCTGCGCCAGCTCTTCGGCCAGGCCCACGTCGCGCACCTTGCGCGCGAGTGCGGCGATGATCTTCGCGGACTCGATGCGCCAGACCGCCTCGATGGCGCGGTGGATGGCGGCGGCGTCCGGTCCGCTGCTCATGCGGCCTCGCTGCGGCCCGGCGGGCCGGATAGCATTCGGCCATGACACCACGCCTCGTCTTGTGGAGCCTGGGTTTCGCGTTCGGCCTCGCCTGCGGGGGCGTCCGGGCGGACGACCTCGCCGTGGAACGCAACAGCCTGGGCATGGCCTTCGTGCGATTGCCGGCCGGCGAATTCCTCATGGGCAGCGACGAGCCGCCCGAGACGCTGGCACGCGACTACCCCCAGCTGCCCAAGGAACGCTTCACCCAGCTGGCCGACGAAGGGCCGGTGCACAAGGTGCGCATCACGCGGGCGTTCTGGATGGGCCGGCACGAGGTGACGGTGGGCCAGTTCCGGCGCTTTCTCGAGGCTTCGGGCCATGTGCCCGAGTCGGTGGCCGACGGCACCGGCGGCTACGGCTGGCGCGCCGACTACGACCCCGCCACCACGCGGCGCGGCGACGCCTTCGAGGGCCGCGACCCGCGCTACTCGTGGCGCAACCCGGGCTTCGCGCAGGGCGACGACCACCCGGTGGTCAACGTGAGCTGGAACGACGCGCAGGCGCTGGCCGCCTGGCTGAGCAAGACGGAAGGCCGGCACTACCGCCTGCCGACCGAGGCCGAGTGGGAGTACGCCTGCCGCGCCGGCACGCGCACGCGCTACAGCACGGGGGACGATCCGGCCACGCTGCTGCGCGGGGCCAATGTGTTCGACACGCGCAGCGCCGCCCATTGGCCGCGCTGGCGCGCGATGGCGCTCGCGGGCGACGACGGTTTTGCCTTCACCGCCCCGGTCGGAAGCTTCGCGCCGAACGCCTGGGGCCTCTACGACATGCACGGCAATGCGTGGGAGTGGGTGGCCGACTGGCATGGCGACGAATACTACGCGCGCTCACCGGTCGACGACCCCCAGGGCCCGGCCACGGGCACCGTGCGGGTGCGCCGCGGCGGCTCCTGGCACACCTGGGCTTTCTATGCCCGCTCGTCGTACCGCAACTGGAATGCGCCGGACACGCGCTACACGCTGGTGGGCATCCGGCTGGTGCGGGACGACTAGGCCGCGCTCACTTTCACTTCTTGAGCGTCTGCTGCATCGACGTGAACTCGCTCGCCACGTCCTGCACCTCGGGCGAGAAGTCCTCCATCTCCTGCACCTGACGGATCTCGATGACCTCGTCTTCGCTGCCCGGGCAGCGGCTCGCCCATTCGATAGCCTCGGCGCGCGAAGCAACATCGATCAGCCAGTAGCCGCCCAGCACTTCCTTGGCCTCGGCGAAGGGGCCGTCGACCACCTTCGGCTTGCCGCCCGGAAAGCTCACGCGCGCGCCCATCGACGGCGGGTGCAGGCCCTCGCAGCCGATCAGCACGCCGGCCTTCTGCAAGGATTCGTTGAAGGCCATCATCGACCCCACCCGTTCGACGTCGTCGGGCACGGTGCCGGGCGCCGCGCTTTCGTAGCCGTGGGGAATCATCAGCAGCATGAATCGCATGATCGTTTCTCCTTCGAGGAATGGATGAGGTTCAGCGGCCGGCCTTGGCGGCCGACTCGGCGCGCAGGCGGTCTTCCTGGGCCAGCAGCTCGGGCGTCATGGCCTCGCCGAAATCGGTGGCTTCGAAGACCTGGCGGATCTCGATCTCGCCTTCCTGGAAGGGGCTGCGCTTGATCCACTCGATGGCCTCTTCCTTCGACTTGACCTGCAGCAGCCAGAAGCCCGCGAGCAGCTCCTTGGTCTCGGTGAAGGGGCCGTCGATGACGGTGCGCTTCTTGCCTTCGCAGCGCACACGCGCGCCCTTGGACGACGGGTGCAGCCCCTCGCCCGCCAGCAGCACGCCGGCCTTGACCAGTTCCTCGTTGAACCGGCCCATCTCGGTGAGGAGCTCGGTGCTCGGCATCACGCCGGCTTCGGAATCCTTGCTCGCCTTGACCAGAACCATGAATCGCATGTCGTTTCTCCTGAAAGTGGGTGGGGATCGGGAGACGCCGGAATCTGCGTGCTCCTGTTCACACGTCGCGCGAGCGGGCCACGGATCGACACGGCCGCATCGATCTGTTTGTAATTTTGTGTTTCAGAGATAGCCGCAGAACCGCAGCACGTGGCCATCGGGTTCGCGGATCGCGAATTCGCGCAGGCCCCAGGGCTGGGACGTGGGCGGCTCGATGATGGTCACGCCGCGCTTCACGTAGGCGGCATGCAGGCCGTCGATGTCCTTGCCGACGTGGATCACGATTTCGCCGCGCCAGGGCCGGGCCTCGCGGCTGCCGCATTGCCACAGGCGCAGGTACACCGGGTCGCCATAGCTGCGGTCGCCCTTCATCACGCGGGCGTAGCTGGGCGGCTCGCCGGCGATGAAGTCGATCTCGAAACCCAGCACCTCGGAAAACCAGCGCGCGGCGCGCGAGACGTCGGACACCGGCAGCACCGGCTGCACGCCGTGGAATTCGTGCAGCGTGCCCAGGTCGGGCGCCGCGCTCACGCCGGTGCGGGTGTCGGTCATGGGCGTTGTGGCTAGTTGGCCAGGCGCCGCAGCAGCGCCACGCGCTCGGCGATCGCGTCGATGTCGAGCGCGTCTTCGGCGTTGGCGAGGTAGGTTTCGAGGTCGCGCACGGCCAGCGCCGCATGGCCCTGCTCGGCATGCGCCACGCCGCGGTCGCGGTGCTCGCCCCAAGCGGTGGGCAAGAGGGCAATGAGGCGGTTCTGCACCGCGATGTAGCGCGGCCAGTCTTCCTGGGCGTGGTGCACTTCCTTCAGGTTGCGCAGCATGCGCGCGATGATCTCGCGCGGGCTCGCGGGCTGCAGGTACAGGCCCAGCGGCACGTCGAATTCGCCGACCAGCCCGTTGCCGCGCTTGTAGGGCTCGAGCCGCTCGCCCAGCTCTTCGCGCGAGAGCGACTTGCCGGTGAACGGGTCGATCACGACCTGCCCCTTGGGGAGCGTGACCTTGACCATGAAATGCCCCGGAAAGCTGATGCCGCGCGTCTGCAGGCCCAGGCCCTGGGCCAGCTCCATCCACAGCACGGCCAGCGAGATCGGAATGCCGCGGCGGGTGCGCAGCACGGCGTTCAGGTAGCTGTTGTCGGGGTCGTAGTAGTCGTTGACGTTGCCGCCGAAATTCAGGTCGCTGAAGAAGAACTGATTCAGCGCGCGCAGCCGGGCCAGCGGCGCGGCGTCGGCCGGCAGGCGTCGCTTGAGGCGCGCGAGCAGCTGGTCGACGTCGCCCAGCACCTGCTGCACGTCGAGTTCGGGGTATTCGTCCTGCGCGATGCTGGCGGCCGCTTCGAGCAGCGGAAAGTGGTCATCGCTGCCGACCAGCGACTCGAAATATTCCAGTGCCGTGGGAACCTGGTAGCTGAACGTCATATGGCTTTGTAGAGGAGCCCGCAGGGAGCGTCAAGGCAGTGTTTTCCGGCTCGCCAACGGCGCTTCAGCGGCGCATGAAACTGCGCAGGCGCACGCCCGCCACCGTGAGCACGGCGAAATAGAGCAGCGCGGCGCCGGCGATGAGCGCGGCCAGAAGGCCGATGCGGTGCAGGCGCTGCGCGCGCAGGCCGACCCAGTCGAAATAGTGCGCGCCCCACGCCAGCAGGGCCGCCAGCACCACGGTGCCCAGCAGCACCTGCAGCGCGAACTTGCCCCAGCCGGGCTCGGGGGTGTAGCTGCCGCGCCGGACCAAGCCGATCAGCAGCCACAGCGCGTTGACCAGCGCGCCGATGCCGATGGTCAGCGTCAGCGCCGCGTGCTGCAGCAGCGGCACCAGGAAGAAGTTGAGCACCTGCGTGAGCACCAGCACGGTGACGGCGATCAGCATGGGCGTGCGCGTGTCGTGCTTGGCGTAGTAGCCGGGCGCGAGCACCTTGACGGCCACGAGGCCGACCAGCCCCACGCCGTAGCCCATGAGCGCCACGGTGGTGCGGCCCACGTCCTCGCCGGTGTAGGCGCCGTTGTGGAACAGCACGGCCACCAGCGGCTTGGCGAACAGCAGCAGCGCCACCGCGCACGGTGCCGCCAGCAGCACCACGAGGCGCAGGCCCCAGTCGAGCAGCGACGAGTAGCGCGCGTCGTCCTTGGCGGCGCGGGCGCCCGCGAGTTGCGGCATCAGCACCACGCCCAGCGCCACGCCGAGCATGGCGGTAGGGAATTCCATCAGCCGGTCGGCGTTGGTGACCCAGGTCACGCTGCCGGTGGCCAGGTGCGAGGCGATCTGCGTGTTGATGAGCAGCGAGATCTGCGCCACGCTCACGCCCAGCAGCGCCGGCAGCATGAGCTTCATGACCTTGCGGGTGGTCGGATCGGTCCACGCGGCGCGCAGCGCCTTGAAGCTGGCGCCGATGCGCGGCATGAGCCCCAGCGCGCGCAGCGCCGGAATCTGCAGGGCCAGCTGCAGCACGCCGCCGACCATCACGCCCACGCACTGGGCGTAGATCGGCTCGATGCCGTAGCGACGGAACAGCGGCGCGCCGATGGAGATCGACAGGATCAGCGCGATGTTGAGCAGCACCGGCGACGCCGCCGGCACGGCGAACTTGCGCCAGGTGTTGAGAATGCCGCCCGCCAGCGCCACCAGCGACATGAAGCCGATGTAGGGGAACATCCAGCGCGTCATGACCACCGCGGCGTCGAAGCCCTGCAGGCCGCTGGCCATGGCCCAGACCAGCAGCGGCGCGCCGGCCACGCCAGCCACGCACAGCACCACCAGCGCCCAGGTCAGCAGCGTGGCGACGTGGTCGACCAGTTCCCGGGCGCCCTCCTGCCCCGCCTCGGTCTTGCGCGCGGCCAGCACCGGCACGAAGGCCTGGCTGAAGGCGCCTTCGCCGAACACGCGGCGAAACAGGTTGGGGATGCGAAAGGCGACGTTGAAGGCGTCGGTGAGCGCGCTGACGCCGAACACCGAGGCAAACAGCACGTCGCGCACGAGGCCCGTGATCCGCGAAGCGAGGGTCAGCAGGGAGACGGTGGAGGCGGATTTGAACAGGGACACGGGGGCGAGTGTAGGGCTGCGAAAGGTGGCAAAAGCAGGCGATTCGGCAAAAACCGGAACCCGGCCTATAATGGAGGGCTTTGCTGCATCATCCTCAGACACCTAAGGAACACTAAATATGGCATCCGCCAAGCCCAAG
This sequence comes from Variovorax sp. GW458-11-26-14-LB1, assembly GCF_059423965.1. Lineage (NCBI taxonomy): Bacteria > Pseudomonadati > Pseudomonadota > Betaproteobacteria > Burkholderiales > Comamonadaceae > Variovorax > Variovorax sp. GW458-11-26-14-LB1. The sequence goes on along the minus strand of NZ_JBWKYW010000004.1, from coordinate 227,233 downwards.
AAAAAGAACCCGCGCCTCGCGTCGGGCCGCAAGCGCGTCCGCCAGGACGTCAAGCTCAACGCTGCGAACACCTCGCTGCGCTCCAAATACCGTACCGCTGTCAAGAACGTCGAAAAGGCTGTTCTGGCTGGCGACAAGACCAAGGCAAGCGAACTGTTCGCGAAGGCCCAGAGCATCGTCGACACCGTCGCCGACAAGGGCATCTTCCACAAGAACAAGGCCGCCCGCGACAAGAGCCGCCTGTCGGCCAAGGTCAAGGCCCTCGCCCTGGCGCCTGAAAAGGCCGCCGCCTGACACCTGTCAGGCAAGCCCGGACCGGAATCCTCCGGTCCGCCGTTTGATCGGGGTGCGCTGCAGCAAGCAAAAGTGAAAAACCGCCTTCGGGCGGTTTTTTCATGGGCGCTCGAAAAGCATCCAAAGGATCGAGCAACCCGTGCAGCCCAAAAAAAAGACCTGGAAGTCAGGTCTTTTTGGGAGGGGGCGGCGTGTCCGCCGGGTCGGGCACCAGGCAGGCCTCGGCCACCTGGAGGTTGTTGTCTTTCGCGAAGTTCACGCAGAAGTCCCAGGCCATGGGCTCGGCGTCGCGCAGGGCACGGTTCACCACCACGCATTTCACGCCGTTGATGGTCGTGGGAATGCACCAGGGCGAGTAGCTCAGGTGGCTGCCCGGGTAGGCACCGCCGGGGCGGAAGGAGCACATGACGCCGGCGAGGCGTTCGGCCCAGTCGCTGGGGCGAAAAGTGCGGCCATCGTGGGTGATGCCCTGGATGAAGATTTCTTTGGCGTTGGGGGAAATCATCGTGAAGTGAGGCGACCGGAACAGGTGCTGCGGTGCAGCAAGCGATTGTATCCGGGGCCCTTTTTGCATCCTGAATGGGGGGCATTGCTGTGATGCGGAATCCTCAACGAAGCCGTCAAACCGCACGCCTAGAATTCGCGTTCCCTATCTGGAGAACCGAATGAGCGCCACCGCCCAGCAACCCACCTCGCCCCACGTCATGAACACCTACGGTCGCCTGCCGATCGCGCTGTCGCACGGCCAGGGCTGCCGAGTCTGGGACACCACGGGCAAGGCCTACCTCGACGGCCTGGGCGGCATCGCCGTCAACACGCTGGGCCACAACCACCCCGAGCTGGTGCCCGCCCTGCAAGACCAGCTGACCAAGCTGATCCACAGCTCCAACTACTACCACGTGACCGGCCAGGAACAGCTCGCCACCAAGCTCACCGAGCTGTCGGGCCTGACCAACGCCTTCTTCTGCTGTACCGGCCTGGAAGCCAACGAAGCCGCCCTGAAGCTGGCCCGCAAGTTCGGTCACGACAAGGGCATCGAGCGCCCCGAGATCGTCGTCTACGAAGCCGCCTTCCACGGCCGCAGCATCGCCACGCTGTCGGCCACCGGCAACCCCAAGGTGCAGGCCGGCTTCGGCCCGCTGGTCGAGGGCTTCATCCGCGTGCCGCTGAACGACATCGAGGCGCTGAAGAAGGCCACCGAAGGCAACCCGAACGTGGTCGCCGTGTTCTTCGAAACCATCCAGGGCGAAGGCGGCATCCACCCGATGCGCGTCGAGTACCTGAAGCAGGTGCGCGCCCTGTGCGACGAGCGCGACTGGCTCATGATGATCGACGAAGTGCAATGCGGCATGGGCCGCACCGGCAAGTGGTTTGCCCACCAATGGGCGGGTATCAAGCCCGACGTGATGCCGCTGGCCAAGGGCCTGGGTTCGGGCGTGCCGATCGGCGCCGTGGTCGCCGGCCCCAAGGCCGCCAACATCTTCGGCCCGGGCAACCACGGCACCACCTTCGGCGGCAACCCGCTGGCCATGCGCGCCGGTGTGGAAACCATCCGCATCATGGAAGAGCACAAGCTGCTCGAGAACGCCGCCACCGTGGGCGCGCACCTGAAGGCCGCACTGGAGCGCGAAATCGGCAGCCTGCCGGGCGTGAAGGAAATCCGCGGCCAGGGCCTGATGCTGGGCATCGAGCTCGACCGCCCCTGCGGCGCGATCCTGAACCGCGCCTGCGACGCCGGCCTGCTGCTGAGCGTGACGGCCGACAAGGTGATCCGCCTCGTGCCGCCGCTCATCCTGAGCATTGCCGAAGCCGACGAGATCGTCGCGATCCTCGCGCCGATCGTCAAAACCTTCCTCTCGGAGCCTGTTGCGCAATGACGACCGCCGCCGCACCGAACGCCCTGCGCCACTACCTGCAGTTCTCGGACCTCACGGCCGATGAGTACGTCTACCTCTTCGATCGCATGGCGATCATCAAGAAGAAGTTCAAGACGTACGAAAAGCACCAGCCGCTGGTCGACCGCACGCTGGCCATGATCTTCGAGAAGGCCAGCACGCGCACCCGCGTGAGCTTCGAGGCCGGCATGTACCAGCTCGGCGGCAGCGTGGTGCACCTGACCACGGGCGACAGCCAGCTGGGCCGCGCCGAGCCCATCGAGGACAGCGCCAAGGTCATCAGCCGCATGGTCGACCTGGTGATGATCCGCACCTACGAGCAGACCAAGATCGACGCCTTCGCCGCGCACTCGCGCGTGCCCGTCATCAACGGCCTGACCAACGAGTTCCACCCCTGCCAGATCCTGGCGGACATCTTCACCTACATCGAGCACCGCGGCTCGATCCAGGGCAAGACGGTGGCGTGGGTGGGCGACGGCAACAACATGGCCAACACCTGGCTGCAGGCCGCCGAGATCCTGGGCTTCACCGTGCACGTGAGCACGCCCAGCGGCTACGAGGTGGACCAGTCGATCGCCGGCATCCGCTCGGGCGACAGCTACAAGGTCTTCAAGGACCCGATGGAAGCCTGCCGCGACGCCGACCTCGTCACCACCGACGTGTGGACCAGCATGGGCTACGAGGCCGAGAACGAAGCGCGCCGCAAGGCCTTCGCCGACTGGTGCGTCGACGAAGACATGATGCGCATCGCCCAGTCCGACGCCCTCTTCATGCACTGCCTGCCCGCGCACCGCGGCGAGGAAGTGCAGGCCGAGGTCATCGACGGCCCGCAGTCGGTCGTGTGGGACGAGGCCGAGAACCGCCTGCACGCGCAAAAAGCGCTGATGGAGTTCCTGCTGCTCGGCAGGCTCTGACAGGCACCGAACCGCTGACCCACCCAGGCGCCGCATGGAGCTGATGAACCGCTACCTGCCGCGCTACCAGTTCGCGGAGACGCACAGCCTCCACGTGCCCGCGTCGCCCGCGCGCGTGCTTGACGTGGCGGCCCGGCCCGAGATCACCGACGACCCCGTGGCGCGCAGCCTGATCGCGCTGCGCGAACTGCCGAACCGGCTGGCCAGCCGGCTCGGCCTCGCCGCCCCCACGCAGAGCCAGCGCGAGGCCTTCGGTTTTGCCGACTTCACGCCGCTGGGGCGCGACGGCGAGCGCGAACTGGCCTTCGGCCTGGCCGGCCGCTTCTGGCGCTTCGACTACGGCCTGGTCCCGCTGGCCGACGGCCCGGCCTTCGCCGCGCTCGATGCCACGGGCCTGGCCAAGCTGGTGCTCCACTTCACGGCCGAGCCCGAGGGCACAGGCACGCGCCTCACCACCCGCACCCGGGTCTGGTGCGGCGATGCCGCCGCGCAGCGCCGCTTCACCGCCTACTGGCTGCTGATCCGCCCCGCGAGCGGGCTGATCCGCCGCCGCATGCTGCAGCGCGTGCGTGACGCCGCGCTACTCGCTTCCTGATCCCATGTCTCCCTGCCAGACCTGCGGCGCCTGCTGCGCCAGCTACCGCGTCGACTTCAGCGTCCACGAGCTCGACGACAACGGAGGCCGCGTGCCCTCGGGCCTGGCGGTCGACGTGAACGACGCCCTGTGCCGCATGCGCGGCACCGACCACACGCCGGCGCGCTGCGCCGCCCTCACCGGAAAGATCGGCCAGTCGGTGGCTTGCGGCATCTACGAATGGCGCCCCAACCCCTGCCACGAGCTGCAGGCCGGCAGCGACGCCTGCCAGCGCGCGCGCCTGCGGCATGGGCTGCCGATGCTGTCCGACGAGCTGCACTGACGACAGGCCAGATCAGGCGACGGGCACCGGCAGCCCGCCGAGCTGCCCTTTGAACTCCTGCAGCGAAAAATGCGTCTGCACATGGCGCACGCCCGGCAGGCGGTGCAGCTTGCGCTGCAACAGGTCGGAATACGCATCGAGGTCCTTCGCGACCACCACGAGGATGAAATCCGCTGGCCCCGAGATGCCGTGGAACATCACCACCTCGGGAATGGCGCACACCGCGTCCTCGAAGGCGCGCGACGAGATCTCGGTCTGGTGGTCGATGCCGACCATCACGAAGGCCAGCACGCCGAAGCCCAGCGCGCGCCGGTTCAGGCCCGCGTGGTAGCCGCCGATCACGCCGTCGTCCTCCAGCTTCTTCACCCGGCGCCAGCACGGCGACTGCGACAGGTGCGCCATCTGCGCCAGCTCGCCCGAGGTCAGGCGGGCGTTGTCCTGAAGCGCGCGCAGCAGCTGGAGGTCGGTTCGGTCGAGGTCGGCTTGCATGATCTGTTCTCCAATTCCCGTTGATTGAATAGATTATTCAATCTTTCGATGATTGATGGATAACTTCTCGACGCAAGGCAACCACTGCGCATAGCATTCGGCACCCGCGGGCCCCTTGTGGAGCGACTCCAACCGGCCCACACTGCCCTTTTTCTTCATCCGCCCTGCCGCCCGCCATGACCGCCCCGCTCCGACTCTGGGACATCTCCGCCCCCGTGCACGCCGGCAGCCCGGTGTTCCCGGGCGACACGCCGTATTCGCAGCAGTGGTGCGCCACCATCGGCCCCGGCTGCCCGGTCAACGTGAGCGCGATCACGCTGTCGCCGCACGTGGGCACCCATGCCGACGCGCCGCTGCACTACGCCCCCGAAGGCCAGACCATCGGCCAGGTCGACCTCACGCCCTTCCTCGGCCCGTGCCGCGTGATCCATGCGATCGGCCGCGGCCCGCTGGTCACCTGGGAGCACATCGCGCATGCCGTGAACGACACGCTGCCCCCGCGCGTGCTCGTGCGCACCTACCCGGCCATGCCCGTCGACCGCTGGGACCCGCAGCTCGCGGCCTATGCACCCGCCACCGTCGAGCGCCTGGCGGCCATGGGCGTGAAGCTCATCGGCATCGACACCGCCAGCATCGACCCGGCCGACAGCAAGACGCTCGACAGCCACCAGCGCATCCGCCACCTCGACCTGCGCGTGCTCGAAAACCTCGTGCTCGACACCGTGCCCGAGGGCGACTACGAACTCATCGCGCTGCCGCTCAAGCTGACAAGCGCCGATGCCTCCCCCGTGCGCGCCGTGCTGCGCGAACTTCCCCGCTGAAACCACCCTTTCCATGACGACGACCCTTGCCGACTGCCGCGCCCTCGACGCGCAAGACCCGCTGCGCGCCCTGCGCGACCAATTCACCCTGCCCGAGGGCGTGCTCTACCTCGACGGCAACTCGCTCGGCGTGCTGCCCAAGGCCGCGCCCGCGCGCATCGCCGACGTGGTCGCCAAGGAATGGGGCGAAGGCCTGATCCGCTCGTGGAACACCGCGAGCTGGTTCGACCTGCCGCAGCGCCTGGGCGACAAGGTGGCCCGCCTGATCGGCGCCGCGCCCGGCGAAGTGGTGTGCACCGACAGCACCTCCGTCAATCTCTACAAGGTGCTGTTCGCCGCGCTCTCGCAGCAGAAGGCCAGCGGCCGCAAGCTGGTGGTGAGCGAGCGCAGCAACTTCCCCACCGACCTGTACATCGCCGAATCGCTGTGCCGCGAACGCGGCTTCACGCTGAAGCTGATCGATGCAGCCGAGCTGCCTGCGGCGCTGACCGACGAAGTCGCCGTGCTCATGCTCACGCACGTCAACTACCGCACCGGCGCCATGCACGACATGAAGGCCGTCACCGCCGCCGCGCACGCCGCGGGCGCGCTCACCGTGTGGGACCTGGCGCACAGCGCGGGCGCCGTGCCCGTGGCGCTCAACGACAGCGACGCCGACTACGCGATCGGCTGCGGCTACAAGTACCTCAACGGCGGCCCCGGCGCGCCCGCTTTTGCCTGGGTGAACACGAAGCACGCAGGCCAGTTCGAGCAGCCGCTGTCCGGCTGGTGGGGCCACGCGGCGCCCTTCGAGTTCACGCCGCACTACCGCCCCGCGCCGGGCGTCGGCCGCTACCTGTGCGGCACGCAACCGGTCATCGCGCTGGCCGGACTCGAATGCGGCCTGGACACCGTGCTCGCCGCCGAAGCCTTCAACGGCACCGGCGGTGCGATGGCCGCGCTGCGCACCAAGTCGCTCGCGCTCACCGACCTGTTCATCCGCCTCGTCGAAGAACGCTGCGCCGGCCAGGGCCTGTCGCTCGTCACCCCGCGCGACCACGCACTGCGCGGCTCGCAGGTGTGCCTCAGCCGCGAGGAAGGCGCCTACGCCATCGTGCAGGCGCTGATCGCGCGCGGCGTGATCGGCGACTACCGCGCCGGCGATTCGCAGATGCCCGACATCCTGCGCTTCGGCTTCACGCCGCTGTACCTCGGCTTCGAGGATGTGTGGCACTCGGTCGAACACCTCGTGCAGGTGCTCGAAACCGGCGAGTGGCGACGCGCCGAATTCAACCGCAAGAACGCAGTGACATGAGCACCGACAACGACAACAACAAGACCCCCGAGTCCATCGTCCACGAAGAGAAGGCGCAGCTGGACTTCAGCAAGTCCATGAGCTATGGCGACTACCTGCACCTCGACGAGATCCTGAACGCGCAGCACCCGCTGTCGCCCGCGCACGACGAGATGCTGTTCATCGTGCAGCATCAGACCAGCGAGCTCTGGATGAAGCTCATGCTGCACGAGCTGCACGCCGCCGTGCAGTGCATCGCGCAAGAACGCCTGCCCGACGCCTTCAAGATGCTCGCGCGCGTGAGCCGCATCATGGAACAGCTGGTGAGCGCGTGGACCGTGCTCTCGACCATGACGCCGCCCGAGTACACGGCCATGCGCCCCTACCTCGCCAACTCCAGCGGCTTCCAGAGCGCGCAGTACCGCTGCATCGAGTTCCTGCTCGGCAACAAGAACGCCGCCATGCTCAAGCCCCACGCCCACCGCGCCGACCTGCTCGCGCAGGTGGACGCCGCCTACCGCGCGCCCTCGCTGTACGACGAATCGCTGCGCCTGCTCGCACGCCACGGCCTGCCCGTGCCCGCCGACCGGCTGGAGCGCGACTGGACCCAGCCCTACGAATCGAGCGACGGCGTCGAGGCCGCCTGGCTCACGGTCTACCGCAACCCGCACGACCACTGGGACCTGTACCAGCTCGGCGAAAAACTCACCGACCTCGAAGACGCCTTCCGCCTCTGGCGCTTCCGCCACGTGACCACGGTCGAACGCGTGATCGGCTTCAAGCGCGGCACCGGCGGCACGGGGGGCGTGAGCTACTTGCGCAAGATGCTCGACGTGGTGTTGTTCCCCGAGATCTGGAAGCTGCGCACCGATCTGTAGTGCGTCATGCAGGGGCTTGCAGCAGCCCCGGGCGAACGAGGGTTGCTCCCTCGGCGCAAAGCGCTACATTTTGGAGAACACGGAGGCCGCTGCCATGAACAACAACACCTCGTTCTCTGTTGAAGAGCTCTCCACCTTGCGCGAACACGGCGTCGTGCTCTTCGCCGACCGCGTGATCTTCGACGCGCAACCGCCGATGCCGCAGCAGCAGATCGACGCGGTGCAGGCCCTGTGCGCCGGCCCGCTGCCCGAAGCGCTGGTCGCGCTGTGGCAGCACACGGCGGGCGGGCGCCTCGACTACGACCTCGCGTTGCCGATGAACGGAAACGTCGAGAGCGTCAGCTGGTCGGAGCTGTTCTGGGACGGCAGCGACGGCTACCGCGACCTGCAGGGCTGGATCGAGCATGAGCAGGAGCTCGCCGAGGAAGCGGCCGAAGACAGCGGCACGCCCTGGAGCGGCAAGCTCACGCACCTGCCCTTCGGCGGCTTCGAGTACTGCGACCGCGTCTACACGGTGGTCGAGCCCGGCGCCACGCACGGCCAGGTCATTGCGTGGAAGCAGGGCCTGCCGCCGGCCTGGACGCACGCGCTGCACGAAGACGGCCTGAGCCCCGTCGCGGCCGACCTGTATGGGGCCTTCGCGGCGCTGCATCTCGACGAAGACCCGCTGGCGCCGACGAGCGACTACTTCTCGGGGCAGGCGCTGCTCGCCTACCTCGACGACCGCCACGAAGGCTACGGGCTGGACCTCGACCTGATGGACAAGCTGGTCACCTTCTATTGCCGCGCCATCGTCGACTGGCGCACCCCGCTTGCCGACGGCACGCTGCGCCATCACCCGGCGCTCGCACGCGCGGCGCTGCGCCACGCCATCGCCACCGACGACGCCGCGCTGGTCGCCGAACTCGCCGCCGCGGGCCTGAACTTCGAAGGCCCGCAGCAAGGCAGCGCGCTCGCCACCGACGTGGCCGTGGGACACAGCGCCTTCGCCGCCGCGGCAGCGCTGGTGCGCGCAGGCGCGCCGGTGGCATCCGACGTGCTGCGCAACATCGACGGTCAGATCTCGCCCGAACTCACGAGCGCCCTGCTGGACAACGGCGCCGAGCCGACCGTGGCGGCCATCGTGAAGTGCGCAGCCTGCGGTGCGCCCGCCAGCGCGCACCTGATCGCCGACGCCTGCACGCAGATCGGCATCGACGTGCCGCCGGCCTTCGTGGCGGATCGCGACGCGATGCTGGTCGAGCTGGAAACCACGCTCGCGCAGATGCGCGATGGGACGCATGGGCATTACCTGGGGCAGGAAGGTCTCGCCGAGCGCATCGAGCATCTGCAGACGTTCCGGCTCTGATTCTTTCAGGGCGACGCTCCCGCCGACGGGGAGCCTTGGGCAGTGCGGTTGTCGATCGGCGAGCACCAGCAGCATGTCTTGTGCCCAGGACACTGGGTGCTTCCCGCAGCGAAATCAAGGAGGAGGGGCGAAGCCCCGGGGGACATTCGCGGAGGGAAGTACCCGGTGGCCTGGGCGCGCGCCCTGAATCAACCGCCGTACAACCAGGGCTGATCGAGCAACCGGGAGCCCAGCAAGCGCATCGCCATGTCGCGCCCGAAGCGCACAGCACCCGTGGCATGAAATATCTCGCCATTGCGACGCGCCCGCGCCTGCACCTGCGCATTGCGTTCCCAGCGCGCCTCGGCATAGCGCGCGAATGCAGCTGGCACCCCCAACGCCGAGGTATCACCCAAGGCATCCGCCAACGCGACCGCATCCTCGATCGCCATGCCCGCCCCTTGCGCAAGGTACGGCACCATCGGATGCGCAGCATCGCCCACCAGCGCCACGCGCTCATGCGCCATGTCGCCAGGCCCGGCCACGGGCGCACGGTCGCTCAGCGTCCACGCGCGCCAACTCGGCATCGCATCGAGCAATGACTGAAGGCTCGCGCAGCTGCGCCCCATCGCCTGCTTCAGCGCCACCAGGCTGCTGGCCTGATCCCAATCGCGCGCATCGCCCGCAGGCGCAGATTCGGCAATCACGACCACGTTGAGCGCATCCCCCGCGCGCACCGGGTACGCGACCGCATGCAAACGCGGCCCGAGCCACACATCGACACGCGAGCGACGCAGCGCCGCAGGCAAGTCAGCCTGCCGCACCAGCGCACGCCAGGCCGTGTGCCCGGTCACGCGCGGCGGTGCTTCAGCGGATTCGGATTCGAGCTGCGCGCGCACCAGGCTCCACAGGCCGTCGGCCCCCACCAGCGCCTCGCCCTCCCACGCACGCGCGTCGGTGCTCGAGACGCAGACCAGGTCGTCGCTGGTCTCGACCTGCCGGATGCGCGCGGCCGTGACCAGCGAGCCCGTGCCCTGCGCGCGCACGGCATCGAGCAGCAGCGTGTGCAGGTCGGCGCGGTGCACGCAGCAGTACGGCGCGCCGTAGCGCTGCTGCATGGCATCGCCCAGCGGCATGCGGGCCAGTTCGGCGCCGCTGCCGGCGCTGTGGACCACCAGCGCCTCGGGGCGCGCCGCGATGGCATCGAGGCCGCGGCCGAGGTCGAGTTGGTGAAGGCGGCGGGTGGCGTTGGGGCCGAGCTGCACGCCGGCGCCGATTTCGCCGAACTCGGCGGCCTGTTCGAAGACGTCGGCGCGGTGCTTGGCGCGGGACAGCGCCAGCGCCGTGGCCAGCCCTCCGATCCCGCCCCCGGCGACGAGGATGTGCGCGGGCATCGGACTCAGCGTCCGGTGCTGGGCGTGGTGGAAGTCAGCGCGGGGCTGCTGTGGCTGTCGGTCGGGTCGGCGCCAGCGGGTTTCTTGGGGGCACAGCTGCCGCAGCTGTCGCACGAGCCGCAGCCCGAGGTCTTGGCCAGCGAGGCGGCGAGCTGATCGGCGCGGGCCTGATCGATGAGGCCCGCGCGCTGCGTGCCGGCCGCGAACTTGCGCGCGGCGCCACGGCGCCAGCCGGCAGGCATCCAGCGCCAGACCGCGTAGAGCGCGGCGGCCGCGACGATCAATCCGACGATCAGTTGCTGTGTCATGTCTTCTTCAACCCTTTCCCTGTGGTTTTACCCCGCGCCGAAAGCGAGTGCAATGCGATAGGTCAAGAAGCATGCCACGTATGCCAGGGCGAATAAGTAGCCCGCCATGATCCACACGTATTTCCACGAGCCGGTTTCGCGCTTGACGGCCGCCAGCGTCGAGATGCACTGCGGCGCGAACACGTACCAGACCAGCAGCGACAGCGCGGTCGCCAGCGACCAGCTGCCGGCGATGAGCGGCTCCAGCGCACTGGCCACGTCGTCGCCGGTGGCCGAGAGCGCATACACCGTGCCCAACGCGCCCACCGCGACTTCGCGTGCGGCCATGCCCGGCACCAGCGCGATGGAGATCTGCCAGTTGAAGCCGATGGGCGCGAAGATGTGCTCCAGCCCGCGGCCGATCATGCCGGCCAGGCTGTACTGGATGGCGGGGCCGGTCGCGCCTTCGGGTGGCGACGGGAAGGTCGACAGGAACCACAGCAGGATCGTGAGCGTGAGGATGATCGTGCCGACACGCTGGATGAAGATCCAGGCCCGCTCATACAAACCCAGCAGCAGGTTGCGCGGGTTCGGCCAGCGGTAAGCCGGCAGCTCCATCAGGAGCGGCGAGTGCCGCGTGCTGTCGCGAAAGCGCTTCATCACCCAGGCCACGGCCATCGCCGAGACGATGCCGAACACATACAGCGCGAACAGCACCACGCCCTGCAGGTTGAAGATGCCGCCCACCTCGCGCGCCGGAATGAAGGCCGCGATGAGCAGCGCATACACCGGCAGCCGCGCCGAGCAGGTCATGAGCGGCGCGATCATGATGGTCGTGATGCGGTCGCGCCAGTTGCTGATGGTGCGCGTGGCCATCACGCCCGGAATGGCGCAGGCAAAGCTCGACAGCAGCGGAATGAACGAGCGGCCCGACAGGCCCACGGTGCCCATCAGGCGGTCGAGCAGGAAGGCCGCGCGCGGCAGGTAGCCGGAGTCTTCGAGCGCCAGGATGAACAGGAACAGGATCAGGATCTGCGGCAGGAACACGATCACACCGCCCACGCCCGCGATCACGCCGTCGACCAGCAGGCTCTGCAGCATGCCTTCGGGCATGTGCGTCTTGATGAGGTTGCCCAGCCCCTCGGTGCCGGCCTTGATGGCGTCCATCGGCACGTTGGCCCAACTGAACACGGCCTGGAACATGAGGAACATGGTGACGGCCAGCACCAGCATGCCCCACACCGGGTGCATCACGACGCGGTCGATGCGGTCGCTGGTGTCCAGGCTGCCCACGGGCTCCTTCACGGCCAGGCCGAGGATGCGGCGCACCTCGCGCTGCGTGGCGAGCACGTCGTCCAGGCCGGGCGCCTTCCAAGGCTGGGGCGCCGCGGCGGCGACCGGTGCGTCGAGCGCCTCGAGCAAGTTCTTCGCGCCGCCGGTGTGGACGCCCACGGTCTCGATCACCGGCACGCCGAGTTCGCGCGAGAGCACGGTGGTGTCGACCGCGATGCCCTGCTTCCTGGCCATGTCGGTCATGTTGAGCGCCACCACCATCGGCAGGCCGAGCTGGCGCGCTTCGAGCACCAGCCGCAGGTTCAGGCGCAGGTTGGTGGCGTCGGTCACACACACGAGCAGGTCGGGCAGCGCTTCCTGCGCCTGGCCGGTGACGATGTCGCGCGTGACGGCTTCGTCGGCGCTCAGCGCGTTCAGGCTGTAGGCGCCCGGCAGGTCGAGCACGAACACGCGGCGGCCGGTGGGCGTGCGCAGCGTGCCTTCCTTGCGCTCGACGGTCACGCCGGCGTAGTTGGCCACCTTCTGGCGGCTGCCGGTCAGCAGGTTGAAGAGCGCGGTCTTGCCGCAGTTCGGGTTGCCCAGCAGCGCGATGCGCGCGGGCTGCGCGGTGGCGCCGAGACGGCCCGGCCCCTGGATGACGGCTTCAACCATGGTTCGCGGCCCCCGGCGTGACGTGGATCAGCGCGGCTTCGTGGCGGCGCAGCGCGAAGGTGGTGTGGCCCAGGCGCACGGCCAGCGGCTCACGGCCCGGGGTGCCGGTGGCGACGATGCGCACGGCCTCGCCCGGCACGAAGCCGATTTCGGTCAGGCGCAGCACCAGCTCGCGGTCGTCCGCGCTGTCGGGGCGGGCCACGTCGAGCACGGTGGCCCACTGATGGGACGGAAGCTGGTCGAGGCTCAGCGCGGTGGTGGTCGGCGCTGCGCCGAGGTCGTTGTTTCGCACGGTGGAGGTGCGCCCCCCGGAAACCCCGGGGCGCGCCAGTAAGCAAAAGCCAGATGCTAGCAATTCTCACTCGCGAAAACCTGACCAACCCCAAAAAGTCCCGGGTCAGCCGGAAATGAGCGCGTCCCTCGGGGCCGGACTCAGTTCAATCCGAGCATCCCGCGCAGCTTGGACAGGTCTTCGGCCAGCGTGTTCACCCGGCCGGCCAGCATCTTGCGGTCGCGCTCGGTGAGCTTCGAATAGGTTTCGAAGCCGCCGTCGGCCGTGCGGTACTTGGCCAGCGTGTCGAACACCACCTTGAAGTTGGCGTCGGCCTTCTCGGCAAACGGCTTGTCCTGCTTCACGACCAGCGGGCGCAGCAGCTCGACGATCTTGTAGGCGCCCTCGAAGTTCGACTGGAAGTCCCACAGGTCGGTGTGGCTGTAGCGGTTTTCCTCGCCGGAGATCTTGGTGGCGGCCACCTCTTCCATCAGCACGGCGGCGCCGCCCACGACCTTCTCGGGCGGGAAGGTCAGCGCGCCCAGGCGCTTTTGCAGCTCGAGCACGTCGGCCAGCAGCTTGTCGGCCACGGGGTTCAGGTCCTTGGTGCTCTTGAGCGTCCACAGGCTGTACTCGATGCGGTGGAAGCCGATGAAGGCCGGGTCTTTCTCGGCCTTCTCGTGGTCGTCCGCGCGCGAGTCGATCGACTGGTCGAGGTCGGTGAACAGCTCGGCCACGGGCTCCACGCGTTCGTAGCTGGTGCGCGTGGGCGCGTAGAGCTTCTTGGCCTTCTCGATGTCGCCGGCCTTCACGGCGGCGGTGAACACGCGCACGTCGGCCGCCAGCTTGCGCACGTTCTGCGTCACGTAGATCTTGTAGTCCGAGATCGGACCGACCAGCTCGAGCGGCGACACGGCGGCCTGCGCGCCGACGGCGTAGAGCCCGGCAAAGCCTGCGACGAAAGCGGCGAGGAAGCGGCGGCGGAACTGCACGGTCATGGATCTCCTTGGATGCGATGCGGTGGTGATGAAAAGGGAAAGCAAGGATCAGGCGGCCAGCAGGCTGCGCCCGAGCCAGTCGTCAGCGCCCTGCACGCCGGGCAGCGTGAAAAAGAAGCCGCCGCCGATGGGCTTGATGTATTCCTCGAGCGGCTCGCCGTCCAGGCGCGTCTGCACGGCGACAAAGCCCTTCTCGAGGTCGGCCTGGTAGCAGATGAACAGCAGGCCCATTTCGAGCTGGCCCGACTTGGTGACGCCGTTCGAATAGTTGAAAGGCCGGCGCAGCATCAGGTTGGCGTCCGAGGCCTTGGTGCGCGGGTTCGCCAGGCGGATGTGCGCGTCCATCGGCGTCGCCTTGCCTTCGGGGTCCTTGGTGTAGTCCGGCACGTCGTGCTCGGTCTTGCCACCGTCCAGCGGCGCGCCGCTGGGTTTCAGGCGGCCCATGATGGCCTCCTGTTCCTGCAGCGGCGTGCGGTCCCAGCGCTCCACGAAGTTGCGGATGATGCGCACCGCCTGGTAGCTGCCGCCCACGGCCCAGGCCGGCTCGTCGCCGTTCGGCTGCACCCAGACGAGCTGGTTCATGAGCGTGTCGTCCGCGGAGTCGGGGTTGGCCGAGCCGTCGCGAAAGCCGAGGAAGTTGCGTGCGCTCTCCGCCGGCTGGCCCGCCACGGCCGGGATCGGCGGCACGGAGCCTTCCTGCTTCCAGTGCAGCACCAGCAGGTCGGGCGTGTTCTTGATGATGTCGCGCAGCGCGTGGATGTTGGTGTCGGGCGTGTTGGCGCAGAACTGGATCGACAGGTCGCCGTGGCACAGCGCGGCGTCGAGCGCGTCGTTCGGATGGCGCTGCATCGGCTTCAGGCGCAGCGGCTTCTTCTTGTCGAGGCCGAAGCGCTCGTCGAACAGCGACGAACCGACCGACACCGTCACGGTCAGCCCGTCGGGCTGCACCACCGGGCCGAGGATGCCGGAGCCCGCGGGCGGCAGCTTGGGGTCGGGGTCGGTCTGCGGGCCACCCTGCGTGAGAAAGGCGATGCGCTCGGTGAGCGTGCGCATCAGCCGCTCCAGGTCGGCGCGGTTCTCGGCCAGCACGTAGAACGAGGCGATCATGCCGGCCGTCGGGCGCGGCGTGACGACGCCTGCCTGGTGCTTGCCGCGGAAGGGCACGCGGTCTTGCATGTGGGTGCTCTGCGGCGCGTCGGTGACCTGCGCACCGGTGTCGGGCGGGCCCGGAATGGCCGCGCCGGCGCGCGCGGTGGCGGCGAGCCCGGCAAAGGCCACGCCCGCGGCGCCGAGCATGCGGCGGCGGTGCGGCGAGGCAGGAGCGGTGTCGTTCTTCTTCGTCGGTTCCATGGGGTCGTCGTTCTCTCTCAACTCATTCCAGACCGAGCGCGGCGTTCACCTTGCCCAGCTCCTCGGCCAGCGCGCGCACCGGCACGGCCAGCGCCTGGCGCTGCGCGTCGTCCAGCGGCGCGGGCTGGAAGCCTTCGCCGGCGCGGTACGGCGCCAATGCGGCGTCGAAGGCGGCAAAGCGCTCGTCGACGGCCTTCTGCTGCGCGGGCGCGGCCTTCACGAGCAGCGGCTGCAGCAGGTCGGCGATCTTCTTCGTGCCTTCGTAGCTGCCCTGCAGGTTCACCAGCTCGGCGTGGCCGTAGTGGTCTTCGCCGCCGGCCGGCAGGTTGTCGGCCACGCGGCGCAGCAGCTTCGAGGCGGCGCTGGCGAGCCGCTCGGGCGGCACGCTCAGTTCACGCAGGCGCGCCTGCAGCGCCTCGGTGTCGGCCAGCAACTGGTCGAGGACCGGTGCCAGCGCCTTCGCGTCGCCCTGGCCGTACAGCGCGTACTCGATGCGGTGGAAGCCGCTGAAGCCCGGGTCGGCCTCGCGCTTCTCGAAGTAGTCGGCGCGGGCGTTGATGCGCGCGTCGAGGTCGGCGAACAGCTCGGCCATCGGCTCGATGCGCTTGTAGGCCTGGTGGGCCGGCGCGTAGAGCGCGCGCGCCTGCGCCAGGTCGCCCGCCTTGACGGCATCGGCCAGCGCGCGCACCGCGTCGTCGAGCGTGGCGGCCTCCAGCCGCAGGAACACCTGGTACTCGGCCAGCGCACCCACGTAGTTGACGAGCGACGGCCGCGCTTCCTCGGCCAGCGAGGCCGCCGACGGCGTGACGTGCAGCTTGCCGCGCGGGTTGCTCAGCAGGCCGCAGGTGATGGCGAAGTCGCCCGGCGAGAGCTTGACCGTCATAGTCTGCGAGAAGCCGGGCGCGATGTTCTCGCGCTCTTCCACCACCATCACGCCGTCGAGAATTTCCCACTCGAGCGCGCGGTTCGACTGGTTGACGATGGTGAAGGTCGTGCGGCCCGCGGGCACGGTGATCTCGTTCGGGTCACAGGCGTTGCCGCGGATCGTGACGGTGACGGCATGGTCGACCGCCTTGGGCGGCGCCTTGCGCGCCTCGTTCGAGGCGTACCAGAAGGCCGCGAGGCCGGCGACGACCAGCAGCGCCGAGGCGCCCACGGCGACGCGCATGAGCGTCGATGACGAAGAAGGAGAGGAAGAAGACATCGGGGAAGAAGATCAGCCGGCAGCGGCCGTGCGCGGCGCCACAGCAACCGCCGGGCGCAGAAAGAAGAACAGGGCCACGGCCAGGAAGGCCAGGTAGACGATCACCTCGCCCGCCACGGGCGCGGCCTGGTAGCCCAGCAGGCCCGACAGCACGGCGCCCACGGGGCTGTCCATCGGCAGGGTTTCGCTCATATCGAACACCACGGTCTGCAGCTGGTTCCACACGCCGGCCTCGTGCAGCTTGCGCAGCACGCCCGCCAGCAGCCCGGCCGCGACCAGCAGGATGAACAGGCCCGTGAAGCGGAAGAAGCGGCGCAGGTCGAGCCGCACGCCGCCCGAGTAGATGCCCCAGCCGACCACCACCGACACGGCGATGCCGGCGAGCGCGCCCACAGGCGCTTCCCAGCCGGTGCTCTGCTGGAACACGGCCAGCAGGAAGAAGACCGACTCCAGCCCCTCGCGCGCGACCGCCAGGAACACCATGCCGATCAGCGCCCAGCCCTGCCCGTCGGCATGCTGCGCCAGCGCCTTGTCGATCGACGCGTGCAGCTCGCCCTTGATGGAGCGGGCCGCCTTGCGCATCCAGAACACCATCGTGGTCAGCATGACCACGGCGATGAGCCCGACCACGCCCTCGAACAGCTCCTGCTGCTTCTGCGGAAACTCGGCCGCCAGCAGTTGCAGGCCGGCGCCGGCGAACAGCGACAGCGCGGTGGCCAGCAGCACGCCGACCCACACCGCGGGCATCAGCACGCCGCGTCCGCTTTGTTTCAGGTAACTGGCAACGATGCCGACGATCAGCGCGGCTTCGATGCCTTCGCGCAGCATGATGAGAAAGGGAATGAGCATCTCGGAACAGAAGAACGTTCTTTGAAAATGCCCCGATGTGGTGCATTTTTCATAGAACGGCCCGAGGATACCCCATCAAATAAGATTTATTCTCAATTATGGGTATTCGACCCCGCCCCGCTCACAGGGGCAGTTCGACGATGCGTGCGCTGACCGTGTCGCCGTCGACGATCAGCTCGGCCACGGCGATAGGCAGCTTGAATCGGCGCGGGCCGGCGCTGCCCGGGTTGACGTAGAGCACGCCGTTGCGTTCTTCGACCTTGGGTTTGTGCGAGTGGCCGGAGATCACGACACGCACGCCGGCACCGGCGGGGTCGATGTCGATCCGAGAAAGGTCGTGGATCGCGTAGACATGCACGTCGCCGACCTTCAGGAATGCCGTCTCTGGAATGGCCCCGGCCCAGGCCTCGCGGTCGTTGTTGCCGCGCACCACCGTCAGCGGCGCGATCGCGGCGAGCGCGTCGAGGATGCCGGCGTCGCCGATGTCCCCGCCGTGCACGATGAAGTCGCTACCCTGCAAGGCCGCCACGGCCTGCGGGCGCAGCAGGCCGTGGGTGTCGGAGATGAGCCCGACGCGGATCAAGCGATCAGGCCGCCAGCAGCTGCCGCAGCACGAACGGCAGGATGCCGCCGTGCTTGTAGTAGTCGACCTCGATCGGCGTGTCGATGCGCAGGCGCACCGTCACCTCCTGGTGCGTGCCGTCGGCGCGGTGCACGACCAGCTTCACGTCCATCTGCGGCTTGAGTTCGCCGCCGATCACGACGTCGATCTTTTCCTCGCCCGTGAGGCCCAGGGTCTGCCACGAGTCGGCGCCACGGAACTGCAGCGGCAGCACGCCCATGCCGACCAGGTTGGCGCGGTGGATGCGCTCGAAGCTGCGCGCCACCACGGCCTTGATGCCCAAGAGCTGCGTGCCCTTGGCGGCCCAGTCGCGCGACGAGCCGGTGCCGTACTCCTCGCCGCCGAACACGATGGTGGGCGTGCCCGCTGCCATGTACTTCATGGCGGCGTCGTAGATGAACATCTTTTCGCCGCCCGGCTGGAACAGCGTGACGCCGCCCTCTTCCTGCGTGCCATTGGCGTCCGGCGGAATCATCAGGTTCTTGATGCGCACGTTGGCAAACGTGCCACGCACCATCACGTCGTGGTTGCCGCGGCGCGAGCCGTAGCTGTTGAAGTCGGCCTTGGGCACGCCGTGCGCCTTGAGCCAGATGCCCGCGGGCGAGCTTTCCTTGATGGAGCCGGCCGGCGAGATGTGGTCGGTGGTGATCGAGTCGCCGAACAGCGCCATGATCCGCGCGCCCTGGATGCCCGCGTCCGACGCGTGCGGCTGCATCTGGAAGCCCTCGAAGAACGGCGGTTCGGCAATGTAGGTCGAGGTGGGCCAGTCGTACACCTGACCGGTCGTGCCCTTGATGCTCGTCCAGAACTTGCCCGGATCGCTCTTGACCTTCTCGTAGTTCGCGCGGAACGACTTGGCGTTCATCGCGAAGCGCAGGTTGTCGTCGATCTCCTTCGGCGTGGGCCAGATGTCGCCCAGGTACACGTCCTTGCCGCCCTTGCCCTTGCCCACGGGCTGGGTCATGAGGTCGGTCATCACGTTGCCCGCGATGGCAAAAGCCACCACCAGCGGCGGCGAGGCCAGGAAGTTGGCCTTCAGGTTCGGGTGGATGCGCGCCTCGAAGTTGCGGTTGCCCGAGAGCACGGCCGCGCCGATGAGGTCGTTCTTGGTGATGGCTTCGTTGATCTCGGGCGTGAGGTCGCCGGCATTGCCGATGCAGGTGGTGCAGCCGTAGCCCGCGAGGTAGAAGCCCAGCTTCTCCAGGTACGGCAGCAGGCCCGCCTTCTCCAGGTATTCGGTGACGATGCGCGAGCCCGGGGCCAGCGAGGTCTTGATGTGCGGCTGCACCTTCAGGCCCGCTTCCACCGCCTTCTTGGCCAGGATGCCGGCCGCCAGCATCACGCTCGGGTTGGAGGTGTTGGTGCACGAGGTGATGGCCGCGATGAGCACGTCGCCGTTGCCGATGGTGACGTCGCCCTTGGGCGCCGACGGTGCCGTGGCGCTGGTGTGGGCCGCGGCCTTGGTGGAGCGGTTGGCCACCATCTCGATGACCGGGCGCGGCGAGCCGGGCGGCGGCGGGGGCACTTCGGTGTCGCCGCTCTGGCCTTCGCGCGTCAGCGCGTAGCGCTGCTTGAGCTTGTCGGCCGGCTGGTTGAAGCCGTTGGCGTCGTTGGGCTTGCTGTACAGCTCGGCGAACTTGGTCGACAGGTCGCCCAGGTTGATGCGGTCCTGCGGGCGCTTGGGGCCGGCCAGGCTGGGCGAAACGGTGCCCAGGTCGAGCTTGACGACCTTGGTGTAGTCGATATCGCCCGGCGCGGGCATGCCGAACAGGCCCTGCGCCTTGTAGTAGGCGGCGAAGCGCTCCACTTCTTCCTTGGTGCGGCCGGTGCCTTCGAAGTAGGCCACGGTCATCTCGTCGACCGGGAAGAAGCCCATGGTGGCGCCGTACTCGGGCGCCATGTTGCCGATGGTGGCGCGGTCGGGCACGGCGATGGACGCGGCACCGGGGCCGAAGAACTCGACGAACTTGCCCACCACCTTTTCGGCCCGCAGGATCGAGGTGACGTACAGCACCAGGTCGGTGGCCGTGACGCCTTCGCGCAGCTTGCCGGTGAGCTCGAAGCCCACCACGTCAGGCGTGAGCATGTAGACCGGCTGGCCCAGCATGGCGGCTTCGGCCTCGATGCCGCCCACGCCCCAGCCGACCACGCCGATGCCGTTGATCATGGTGGTGTGGCTGTCGGTGCCCACCAGCGAGTCGGGGTAATACACCGGCGTGTCGCTCTTGTCGGCCGGGCTCTTGTAGACGCCGCGCGCAAAGTACTCGAGGTTGACCTGGTGCACGATGCCGAAGCCCGGCGGCACGACGCCGAAGGTGTCGAAGGCCTGCATGCCCCACTTCATGAACTGGTAGCGCTCGTTGTTGCGCTGGAACTCCAGCTTCATGTTCAGGTCCAGCGCCTTGGGCGTGCCGTAGTAGTCGACCATCACCGAGTGGTCGACCACCAGGTCGACGGGCACCAGCGGCTCGATGGTCTTGGGCGACTTGTTCAGCTTGGCGGCCACGCTGCGCATGGCGGCCAGGTCGGCCAGCAGCGGCACGCCGGTGAAGTCCTGCAGCACCACGCGGGTGACGACAAAGGGAATTTCGTCGGTGCGCTCGGCGTTGGGCGCCCAGTGGGCCAGCTCCTCGACGTGCTTGGCCGACACCTTCTGGCCGTCGCAGTTGCGCAGCACCGACTCGAGCACGATGCGGATCGACACCGGCAGGCGCTCCACGGACGGGTACTGCTTGGCCAGTTCCTTCAGCGACCAGTACTTGCCGGACTTGCCCGACGCGGTCTTGAAGGTCTTGAGGGTGGACGCAAACGCGTGCGCCGGGGCTTTGGCCATGAGAAGACTCCTGTGTGTTCGTGGAAGCCTCTCAAGGATAGCGAGGTTCAATGTCAGTGGCTGTAGTCGGTCTTCCTTGTCGGGCTCTCCCGGAACTATCGTTCTCATAGCGAAAACGCCCGCCGCACGGGGTGCGGCGGGCGTGGAGCGGACGGTCGTCAGGCGTTCAGGCCATCGCCATGTGGGCACTGGCCCGGGTGCGGCGCAGCCCGGTCCATTGCAGCTCGGCCAGCACGACCACGCACAGCGCCTGCGCCAACACCCAGGCCGTGCCGAGCGCGGTGACCGCGAACACGCCGCTCACCAGCAGCGCCACGCAGGCCACGGCCCAGGCGAAGTTGCCGACGACCACGAGGCCGATCAGCGTGCGCGGCGGCGTGGCGCGGCTGGCCATGAAGGCGGCGGCGGCCGCGTAGGCCAGCAAGAACACGCCAGTACCCATGAGCAACCAGGCCGGCAGGCCGGTCAGGGAGGCGAGGGCATCGGTGAACGCCACCTGCAGCGCGCCGGTCGCGGCGCACGAAGCGGCATCGGCCCACATCACGTTCGACAGGAAGCGGGGGGAAGCGAAAACAGACATGTGGATCTCCTGGGTGGTTACGCTGCAGGCCAGTCCTGCTGCGTTGGGGTCGATGATTCCGCCGGGCGTGGATCGCGTCGATGACCTGGGAGGTCATGGCGCCGCGCCGCCGTCGCGCCAGAATGCGGCTCCATGAACACCCCCCGCACCCATTCGTCCAAGGCCGCCGCCGCCGGCCTTCCCGGCGCGCGCGATCCGTTCGGCGCCCACCTGCGGCACTGGCGCACCCACCGCCGCCTGAGCCAGCTCGACCTGGCGCAGGAGGCCGAGGTGTCGACCCGCCACCTGAGCTACGTGGAAACCGGCCGCGCCGCGCCCAGCCGCGAGATGGTGCTGCGGCTGGCCGAGCGCCTGGACGTGCCGCTGCGCGAGCGCAACGCGCTGCTGGTGGCCGCCGGCTTCGCGCCCATGTACCGCCAGCGCTCGCTCGACGACCCGGCCATGGCCTCGGCGCGCCGCGCCATCGACCTGGTGCTGAAGGGCCACGAGCCCTTCCCCGCGCTGGCCGTGGACCGCCACTGGAACCTGGTGGCGCACAACGCGCTGGTGCCGCTGCTCATGGAAGGCTGTTCGGCCGAGCTGCTGAAGCCGCCGATCAACGTGCTGCGCCTGAGCCTGCACCCCGAGGGCGTGGCGCCGCGCATCGCGAACCTGGCGCAATGGCGCACGCACCTGCTGGAGCGGCTGCAGCAGCAGATCGCCGCCACCGGCGACACCGTGCTGCAGGCGCTGCACGACGAGCTGGAGGGCTACCCGCCGCCGGCCGTGAGCCACGACGCGCCGCTGCTCGACACCGCGCTGTCGGCGGTGGCCGTGCCGTTCCAGGTGGTCATGCCGAGCGGCGTGCTGAGCTTCATCAGCACCATCACCATCTTCGGCACGCCGGTGGACGTCACGTTGCAGGAACTCGCGGTGGAATCGTTCTTTCCGGCGGACGAGCAGACGGCGGCGGCGCTGACGGCACTGGCGGCGCAGCAGGCGCGCTGAGGCCGGCGCTGCCGTCCGCGTTGCGCGCCGGCCCCTCGAAGTCGTCGACCTGGATGACCTTGTCGGCCGCCTGCAGGTAGGCCAGCGCCAGCGCGGGGTCGCTGGCCGATTGCGCCGCTTCGTCGAGCGAGCGCGTGCGGCGCAGCACCTTGTTGAGCGCGGCGGTCTCGTCGCCCAGCCGCGCGCCGAGCGCCATCGCCTGCATCAGGTCGCGCAGGCCGCCCGGGCCGGGCTCCGACAGATCGGGCACGAGCCGCGCGACCACGTCCGGGCGCGTGCGCAGCAGCTCGGCCAATGCCATCAGCTGCACGTCGCGCAGCGGCGCCAAGTGCGCGGTGCGGCGCAGCACCAGCGCGCCGAGCAGGCGCCGCCCCGGCGTCGGCAGGTTGGCGTAGAGGTCGCGCAGGATCTTGCCGGCCTCGTCCAGCTGCAGCCGGATCGCGGCCTGCGCAAAGGGCAGCAGTTCGGGCGCCGCATCGACGCGGTAGCGCCACACGCAGGCGCTCGCCAGGTACAGGTGGGCCAGCACATCGCCCAGCCGCGCCGACAGCAGCTCCATGCGCTTGAGCTTGCCGCCGAGCAGCCCCATGGCGAGGTCGGCGGTGAGCGCGTACTTGGCGCTCATGCGCGCGATGAGCCGCGCTTCGGCCGCCAGCGCCTCGGGGGGATCGCCGAGCACCGGCGCGCCGAACAGGCTGTGCCACAGGTTCACTGCCACATGCTTGCCGTGCGCGATGAGCGCCTGGCCCAGCGCCGTTTCGTCTTTCGCCTGCACCGCCGCCATCTCGTCGAGCACGTGCGGATGGCAGCGCACCGCGCCCTGGCCGAACACGATGAGCGCGCGCGTGAGGATGTTCGCGCCCTCCACCGTGATCGCGATCGGCGCCTGCCGGTAGGCCACGCCGAGCAGGTTCGACGGGCCCGAGATGATCCCCTTGCCGCCGAGGATGTCCATGCCGTGGTTCACCGCGCGCCGCCCGGCCTCGGTGAGCTGCACCTTGAGGATCGCGCTGGCCACGCTGGGCCGCTCGCCCTTGTCGAGCGCGGCCGCCGTGAAGCGCCGCGCGGCATCGGTCGCATACAGCTCGGCCGACATCTGCGCGACCAGCCCCGCCACCGCATGGAACTTGCCCACCGGCAGGCCGAACTGCTCGCGGATCTGGCCGTAGGCGTTGCTTACGTACAGCGCGGTCTGCTGCATCGCCGAGCCCAGCGCGGGCAGCGAGATGGCGCGGCCCGCGGCTAGGCATTCCATCAGCATGCGCCAGCCCTGCCCCACCTGCGCCTCGCCGCCGATGACCCAGTCCATCGGCACGAACACCTGCCGGCCGCGGATCGGGCCGTTCATGAAGGCGCTGTCCATCGGGCGGTGGCGCCGGCCGATCTCCATGCCCTCGTGCGGCACGGGAATCAGCGCGCAGGTGATGCCCAGTTCGCGCTGGCCTTCGGGCCGGCTTTCGTCAACGGCATGGAACGCGAGGCCGACCACGGTGGCGACCGGCGCGAGCGTGATGTAGCGCTTGTCGAAATCGACCAGGAAGCCGCGCGTGCGCCGGCCCTGGAACTCGCGCTCGACGAGCACGCCGCGGTCAGGAATGGCGGCGGCGTCGGAGCCCGCGTAAGGTGAGGTCAGGCCGAAGCACGGCAGCTCGCGGCCGTCGGCCAGGCGCGGCAGGTAGTGGTCTTTCTGCGCGTCGGTGCCGTAGCGCAGCAGCAGCTCGGCGGGCCCGAGCGAGTTGGGCACCATCACCGTGACGGCCGTGGCGACGTTGACGCTCGCGATGCGCGCCACCACCGAGGCATGCGCGAAGTGGCCGAAGCCCAGACCGCCGAAGGCCTCGGGAATGATCATTCCGAAGAAGCGCTTCTCGCGCAGGAAGCGCCACACCTCGGGCGGCAGGTCGTGCGCCTGGTCGATGGCGTGGTCGTCGAGCATGCAGCACAGCGCGGGCACCTCGTTCGCCAGGAAGGCTTCTTCGCGCGCGCTGAGCTGGTTGGGGCCGGCGGCCGTCAGGGCGTCGAAATCGGCGCGCCCGGCAAAGAGCTGGCCTTCGAACCCGACCGTGCCGGCCTCGAGCGCGGCACGCTCGGTGTCGCCCAGCGGCGGCAGGGCCTTGGAGAAAGGCTGCATCGCCCATCGGCCGATCAGGGTCGCCAGTGGCATGGGGTCTCCTTGCGCCGCACCAGAGCGCGCAGCATGCGTCCATTCTTGGACGGCACCGGCCCGCACCGGGCCGGTCAAGGGCGTTCGCGCGTGTCGGAGACGGGCTCGCGCGCCCCGCGGGATCAGCGACGCTTGGGCGCCTGACCGGCCGGCGCGGCGGCCGGCACGGGTGCATTGGGATCGCGCCAGCCGTACTCGACGTAGCGGCGGATCACGAGGCAGCCCGGCGGCGAGTCGATCAGCGAGACCGACGAGGTCGGCTCCTTGTCGTCGGTGTAGACCGTGTAGATCGGCAGCAGCGGCGTGCGCTTGTAGTTCTTCAGTTCCTGCTCGGCCACGCTGGCGCAGGTGAAGGGTGCCACCGAGATGCGCTCGGCCGCCACGGTGCAGGCGCCGCTGTCGTCGGGAATGGCGGTGATCGACGCGGCCACGCCCGCGTTCGGGTACTGGATGCCGACCAGCGAGAACACCGGGCCGGCATCGGGGCGCTTGCGGTCCCAGTCGAGCAGCACGTCGTGCGCGCGGCTGCCCTGCACGGTGAGCGAGGCCAGCCGCGTGATGGCCGGCAGGCAGCGCTGGATGCCGACGCTGGCAGCGGCGCGCGTGAGCGTATCCTGCGGCGCCGCGGGCGGGGCCAGCACGCCCTGCGCGAGCGCGCTGCCGGCCATCGCGAGCGCCCAGGCAGCAGCGGTGAATCGGGCCAGGGCGGTCATCGGTGTCGCCTTCACGCGTAGAGGCTCTCGATGGCCGCCGAGTAGAGGCGCACGTTCTCCTCGCCTTCCGGGTCGAGCTTGGCGATGAGGGCGCGGGCGCGCTCGCGGTAGGCCGACAGGTTGGCGTCGTGCTCGGCGAACGCGCGCCGCAGCGCCTGCCCGCCCTCCTCGCAGTCGAAGCCGTGGTAGCGGTAGCCGCAGTCGCCGATCAGGTGCGAGTTGTGGATCAGCGGCCAACCGCCGTACAGCGCCTCGTAGTAGAGGTAGTTCTGCGCGTTCTCCCAGTGGTGCGCAAAGACCGCGTCGATCGCGCCCGGCAGCACCTGGTACAGCGGAAAGCGCCCTTCGAAGGTCGCCAAACCGTGCCGCACCAGATCGAGGCTCTGGGCGAAGGCGACGAAGTTCGGCTTGTCCTTCAGGTGGAAGCTGTTGTAGACCCACATCTTCTCGATGAGGCGCGGCTGCGCGCGATGCGCCGACTCGCAGCCCAGCATCGGGATGAAGCTGGTCTTCACCATGCAGATGTTGGGCTCGAAGATGGCCACGCGCCACTGCTTGCGCCCCGGCTCGTAGGCGAAGCGCTTGCCCTCGGCGCCGCGCGCCATCGCCTTCTCGACCACCATCGGGCTCCACAGGTGCGGCATGAGCTTGGTGGGCGCGCGGAAGGTGCTCGCGAAGTACGGCTTGCAGGAGGTTTCGTACTCGGGCAGCGTCCACACCTCGTCGTAGGGCGCGCCGCTGACCAGCATGCCGTGCGGCTTGTTGAAGGTCATGCGTTCGATGTCGATCACGTAGTCGTTGCCCACGCGCATCGAGACGATCTTGCCGCCGCGCTCGCGGAACGCCACCGACCAGTCGCGCCCGAGCTGCGCGCTCATCTCGATCATGAGGTCGAGCTCGTGCGCGGCGGTGGCCATGTCGATGATCGGCACCGGCGAATCGGCCAGGAAATTGGTGGCGTCGGCCGGGCCGCCGTCGCCGCCGCCGGCCACCAGCACCGTGCGCTCGACGCAGGGCGAGCGCAGCAGCAGCATCACGAGGAACAGGCAGTTCTGGTAGACGCCGTTCTCCCACAGGCTCTGCTCGCCCTTGCGGATGAAGATGGAGACGCCGACTTTCAGCCGGGTCGGTGCAGCGGCCGCGCGCGGGCCTGCGGTGGGGTTGTGCGCCTCGCTCATGCGGCCACCTTCGCGTTGCCGGCACGGAACGCCGGATCGCCGCCCACCAGGTTCAACAGCCGCTGTGCGTAGCCGTCGATGTTGGCGGGGTGCATCGGGTCGATCGCGTCGAACACGCGCTGGCTGCGCGCGCGGTAGTCGTCGAGTTGCGCGTCGTGGCCGCGCACGGCCGCGGCCAGCTGTTCGGCGCCGACGGCGATGTCAAAGTCGGGGTAGTAGTAGCCGGCATCGCGCAGCCACGGCGAGTTGTGCACTAGCGGGTAGTTGCCGTACAGCGCGTCGAGGTAGCTGTAGTTCTGGTCGTTCTGCCACTGGTGCGACACCACCGCGTCGGCGTGCTGCACCATGAAGCCGGCGAAGTCGTGCCGTCCGTGGAAGGTGGCCTTGTGCTGGCGCACGATGTCCAGCGAGTTGGCCAGGTAGAGCATCGTCGGATGGTCTTTCAGGTGCAGCGTGTTGAGCACGTGCATCGCCGCGACGTGCTCCGGGTTGGTGCGGTAGGCCTCGTCGGTGATCAGCATCGGGATGCTGCACGACTTCACGACCGAGATGTTGGGCTCGAAGATCGCCACCCGGAAACCCGGTTGCTGCGCCGTGCGCGGCTGGTAGCCGAAGCGAAAGCCCTGCGCCTGCACCTCGTCCACGCGCTGCGCCAGGAACTGCGGCGACCACAGGTACGGCACCTCGTGCACCGGGCAGCGGTGCAGCGTGCGCATCATCGGCGCAAAGGCCGTGTCCTTGGGCAGCAGCCAGATCTCGTCGCAGCGGTCGGTGGCGCCGAAGTGCCCCTTGTCGGCAAAGACGATCGGCTCGGCCAGCGCCACGAAGGGCTGCCCCACGCCGTGGAAGGCCACGCGTCCGCCGCAGGCGCGGAAGTACGACAGCCACTGCACGTCGAGCGCGCCGGCCATTTCGATGACCACGTCGAGCACGTCAGTCAGCTCGCGGGCACGGCCCAGCGTGAGCCCCATGGCCGACAGGTCGACCTGCGGCGGCATCGCCTGCTGGTCGCCCGCGTCGATGAGCGTGACGGACTCGACGAATTCGATGCGTTGCAGCAGCCGGGCCAGGAACAGGACGTTCTGTCCCATTCCGTTTTCCCAGATGTTCTGCCCCGCGTGGGAGAGGACTGAAATACCGATGCGCATGGGCGAAGTGTGTACCAAAAAAACAATGGCTCCCGCGCGCAGGGCGCGGGAGCCACCGGACCGGGGGGCGTCGGCCTAGCGGCCTTTTACTTCCACTTCCAGCCGATGCCCGCGTTGACGCCCCACTCCTTGCCGGTGGAGCTCAGGCCCGCGCCCCAGGAGATCTTGCCGTCGTCCGACAGGGCCTTGAAGGTCAGCGCCACCGCGCTGTAGCCCTTGTACGAGCCCATGCCGATGCCGATCGTCTTCTCGCCCGGGTACAGCGTGGGCAGGTAGGTGCCCGACATCGCGAAGGCCATCGCCGAGCCCGAGTAGGCGATGCGCGCCACGTCGCCCACCTGCTTTTGCACCTGCTGCAGCTGGCCCAGGTTGACCGCGTCACCCGGCAGCACGCCCGGTGCCACGTTGCTGATGCGCGTGGGACCCGAAGTCTCGGTGCCCAGCGTGATCTGGTTGTAGTTCACCGACCCGTCGGGGTTCGTGGCGTACTGCACGCTGCTGGCCTTCGCAGCCGCCGAGACCGCCTTCAGCTGCGCCACGTTGGTCGCGTCGCTGTCGGCCGAGCCGGCTGCCACGCCCGTGATCTGGCGGAACTGGTTGTTGGCCGCATCGCCCACCGACACCGCCGCCTGCGTGCTGGTCGTGGCCTTGATGGCCGCTTCCTGCTGCGCATTCGCGCTGCCCGGCACGTAGCCAGCCACGCCCGCCGCCCGCGAGGCCACCGAGTTCGCACCCAGTGCCACGCCGCCGGTCTGCTGGACCACCGCGCCGAAGCCGATGGCCGTGCCCTGCGCGATGTTCTGCGCCTTGCTCAGCGGCGTGCCGCCGGCGTCCGCACCGTCACCCAGGGCCACGCCGCCGCCGCCGGCACGGGAGTTCGCGCCGATGGCCTGCGAGCCCGTGGCCAGCGCCCCGGTGCCGATGGCGATCGCGTTGGTGCCCGTGGCCTGCGCCCCGAAGCCCACCGCCACCGCACCGTCGGCCGTGGCCCGCGCGCCGTTGCCGGCGGCGAATGAGTTGGCGCCGCTGGCTTCGGAACGTGGCCCGATCGCCACCGCTTCCGCACCGCTGGCCTTGGAGTCGGTGTTGGTCGAGTTGGCGTGGAAGTACTTCGTGCCCTTGTCGTTGATCGTGTTGACCGTCGTGCTCAGGCTGCTGATGCTGCTCGTGGCGGTGCTCAGGCCAGTCGACGTCGAGGTCGACAGGCTGGAGAGGCCGCTGGCCGCGCCGCCCACGCTGGTGGACAGGCTGTCCAGGTTGCTGTTGGTGGTGCTCAGGCCGGTCGACAGGCTGTTGACGGTGCTGTTGGTCGTGCTCAACCCGGTGGACAGGCTGCTCACGTTGCTGTTCGTCGTGCTCAGGCCGGTCGACAGGCTGCCGACGGCACTGTTGGTCGTGCTCAGGCCGGTCGAAAGACTGTCGACGCTGCTGCCCACCGTGCTCAGCCCGGTCGACAGGCTGTCGATGCGGCTGGCCGAGGTGCTCAGGCCGGTGGACACCGAGCTCGACAGGCTGTTCACGCTGCTCGTGACCGTGCTCAGGCCGGACGACGTGGAGGTCGAGAGGCTGTTCAGGTTGCTGTTCGTCGTGCTCAAGCCCGACGAGAGGCTGCCGACATTGCTGTTGGTCGTGCTCAGGCCGGTCGACAGGCTGTTGATGCCGCTGTTGGCGGTGCTCAGACCGGTGGACAGGCTGCCGATGCTGCTGTTGGCGGTGCTCAGGCCGGTCGAGGTCGAGGACGACAGGCTGCCCAGGTTGCTGTTCGTCGTGCTCAGGCCCGTCGACAGGCTGAAGATGCCGCTGTAGGCGGTGCTCAAGCCGGACGAGAACGAGGTGGACAGGCTGCTGACGTTGCTGTTCGTCGTGCTCAGGCCGGTCGACAGGCTGTCGATGCTGCTCGTGGCCGTGCTCAGGCCCGACGAGGTCGAGGTCGAGAGACTGTCGACGTTGCTGTTCGTCGTGCTGAGGCCTGTCGAGAGGCTGTCGATGTTGCTCGTGGCGGTGCTCAGGCCCGAGGACGTGGAGGTCGAGAGGCTGCCGACGTTGCTGTTGGTGGTGCTCAGGCCTGTGGAGAGGCTGGAGATGCCGCTGGTGGCGGTGCTCAGGCCGGTCGAGAGGCTGCTCACATTGCTGTTCGTCGTGCTCAAGCCAGTGGACAGGCTGCCCACATTGCTGTTCGTGGTGCTCAGGCCGGTGGACAGGCTGGAGATGCCGCTGGTTGCGGTGCTCAGACCCGTCGACAAGCTATCGATTCCGCTCGTGGCCGTGCTCAGGCCCGACGACGTAGACGTCGAGAGGCTGCCCACGTTGCTGTTCGTCGTGCTCAAGCCGGTGGACAGGCTGGAGATGCCACTGGTGGCGGTGCTCAGACCGGTCGACAGACTGGAGATGCCGCTCGACGTCGAAGTCGACAAGCTACCCACGGTGCTGTTCGTGGTGCTCAGGCCGGTGGACAGGCTCGAGATACCGCTGGTGGCGGTGCTCAGGCCGGTCGACAGGCTGTCGATTCCGCTCGTAGCCGTGCTCAAGCCACTCGACGTCGAGGTCGACAGGCTGCTGACGTTGCTGTTGGTCGTGCTCAAGCCAGTGGACAGGCTGGAGATGCCACTGGTCGCCGTGCTCAGACCGGTCGACAGGCTGTCGATTCCGCTCGTGGCCGTGCTCAGGCCGCTCGACGTCGAGGTCGACAGGCTGCTGACGTTGCTGTTGGTCGTGCTCAAGCCAGTGGACAAGCTGGAGATGCCGCTGGTCGCCGTGCTCAGGCCGGTCGACAGGCTGTCGATTCCGCTCGTGGCGGTGCTCAGGCCGGACGACGTCGAGGTCGAGAGGCTGCTCACGTTGCTGTTGGTCGTGCTCAAGCCAGTAGACAAGCTGGAGATGCCGCTGGTGGCAGTGCTCAGGCCCGTCGACAGGCTGGAAATGCCGCTCGACGTCGAAGTCGACAAGCTACCCACGGTGCTGTTCGTGGTGCTCAGGCCCGTGGACAGGCTGGAGATGCCACTGGTCGCCGTGCTCAGACCAGTCGAGAGGCTGTCGATTCCGCTCGTCGCGGTGCTCAGACCAGACGACGTGGAAGTCGAGAGGCTGCTGACGTTGCTGTTGGTGGTGCTCAGGCCTGTGGACAAGCTGGAGATACCGCTGGTGGCGGTACTCAGCCCCGTCGACAAGCTGTCGATGCCGCTGGTAGCGGTGCTGAGACCGGACGACGTCGACGTCGACAGGCTGCTGACATTGCTGTTCGTCGTGCTCAAGCCGGTGGACAGACTCGAGATGCCACTGGTCGCCGTGCTCAAGCCGGTCGAGAGACTGTCGATGCCGCTCGTCGCTGTGCTCAGACCCGACGATGTCGAAGTCGACAGGCTGCTCACGTTGCTATTGGTGGTGCTCAATCCCGTTGACAGACTCGAGATACCGCTGGTTGCGGTGCTCAGGCCCGTCGACAGGCTGTCGATGCCGCTCGCGGCCGTACTCAGGCCGCTCGACGTGGAGGTCGAGAGGCTGCTGACATTGCTGTTCGTCGTGCTCAGGCCCGTGGACAGGCTGGAGATACCGCTGGTAGCAGTGCTGAGGCCGGACGACGTCGACGTCGAGAGGCTGCTGATGTTGCTGTTCGTGGTGCTCAGGCCGGTCGACAGGCTGGAGATGCCACTGGTCACTGTGCTGAGACCCGTCGACAGGCTCGAGATACCGCTGGTAGCCGTGCTCAAGCCCGACGACGTCGAAGTCGAGAGACTGCTGAGGTTGCTGTTGGTCGTGCTCAGTCCAGTGGACAGGCTGGAGATACCACTGGTCGCCGAGCTCAAGCCGGTCGAGAGGCTGTCGATGCCGCTCGTGGCCGTGCTCAGTCCCGACGACGTCGAAGTCGACAGGCTGCTGACGTTGCTGTTCGTGGTGCTCAGGCCCGTGGACAAGCTGGAGATGCCACTGGTCGCTGTGCTCAAACCGGTCGAGAGGCTGTCGATGCCACTAGTAGCGGTGCTGAGGCCGGACGACGTGGAAGTCGACAGGCTGCTCACGTTGCTGTTCGTCGTGCTCAAGCCGGTGGACAGGCTGGAGATGCCACTGGTGGCAGTGCTCAGGCCGCTCGACGTCGAGGTCGACAGGCTGCTGACGTTGCTGTTCGTCGTGCTCAGGCCGGTGGACAGGCTCGAGATACCGCTGGTCGCCGTGCTCAGGCCAGACGACGTAGACGTCGAGAGGCTTCTGATGTTGCTGTTCGTGGTGCTCAGGCCGGTCGACAGGCTGTCGATGCTGCTCGTCGCAGTGCTCAGGCCAGACGACGTGGAGGTCGACAAGCTGCTCACGTTGCTGTTCGTCGTGCTCAAGCCCGTGGACAGGCTGGAGATGCCACTGGTCGCAGTGCTCAAACCCGACGACGTCGAAGTCGAGAGGCTGCTGACACTGCTGTTGGTCGTGCTCAAGCCGGTCGACAAGCTATCGATGCCGCTGGCAGCAGTGCTCAGGCCACTCGACGTCGAAGTCGACAGGCTGCTGACGTTGCTGTTCGTGGTGCTCAAGCCGGTGGACAGGCTCGAGATACCGCTGGTCGCCGTGCTCAGACCAGACGACGTGGACGTCGAGAGGCTGCTGACGTTGCTGTTCGTGGTGCTCAGGCCGGTCGACAGGCTCGAGATACCACTGGTCGCCGTGCTCAGGCCAGACGACGTCGACGTCGAGAGGCTGCTGACGTTGCTGTTGGTTGTGCTCAACCCGGTCGACAGGCTGTCGATGTTGCTGGTGGCGGTGCTCAAGCCAGACGACGTCGAAGTCGACAGGCTGCTGACGTTGCTATTCGTCGTGCTCAAGCCCGTGGACAGGCTCGAGATGCCACTGGTCGCAGTGCTCAGGCCGCTCGACGTCGAAGTCGACAAGCTGCTCACGTTGCTGTTGGTCGTGCTCAGGCCAGTGGACAGGCTGGAGATGCCGCTGGTGGCAGTGCTCAAACCCGACGACGTCGAGGTCGAGAGGCTGCTGACACTGCTGTTGGTCGTGCTCAACCCGGTCGACAGGCTGTCGATGCTGCTCGTCGCAGTGCTCAAGCCGGACGACGTGGAGGTCGAAAGACTGCTGACATTGCTATTCGTCGTGCTCAGACCCGTCGACAAGCTCGAGATGCCACTGGTCGCCGTGCTCAAGCCACTCGACGTCGAGGTCGAAAGGCTGTCCAGGTTGCTGTTCGTGGTGCTCAGGCTCGTCGACAAACTGGAGATGCCACTGGTCGCCGTGCTCAGGCCAGACGACGTAGACGTCGAAAGGCTGCTGACGTTGCTGTTCGTGGTGCTCAAACCGGTCGACAAGCTATCGATGCGACTCGTAGCCGTGCTCAAACCCGACGACGTCGAGGTCGAGAGGCTGCTGACGTTGCTGTTGGTCGTGCTCAGCCCGGTCGACAGGCTGTCGATGCTGCTCGTCGCAGTGCTCAGGCCAGACGACGTGGAGGTCGACAAGCTGCTCACGTTGCTGTTCGTCGTGCTCAAGCCGGTGGACAGGCTGGAGATACCACTGGTCGCCGTGCTCAGGCCAGACGACATAGACGTCGAGAGGCTGCTGACGTTGCTATTCGTCGTGCTCAAGCCCGTGGACAGGCTCGAGATGCCACTGGTCGCCGTGCTCAGGCCGCTCGACGTCGAAGTCGACAGGCTGCTGACGTTGCTGTTCGTCGTGCTCAGGCCGGTGGACAGACTCGAGATGCCACTCGTGGCCGTGCTCAGGCCGCTCGACGTCGAAGTCGACAAGCTGCTCACGTTGCTGTTCGTCGTGCTCAAGCCGGTCGACAGGCTATCGATGCTGCTCGTCGCAGTGCTCAGGCCGGACGACGTCGAGGTCGACAGGCTGCTGACGTTGCTGTTGGTCGTGCTCAGGCCAGTGGACAGGCTGGAGATGCCGCTGGTTGCCGTGCTCAGGCCGCTCGACGTCGAAGTCGACAGGCTGCTCACGTTGCTGTTCGTGGTACTCAGCCCGGTCGACAGGCTGTCGATACTGCTCGTCGCAGTGCTCAAGCCAGACGACGTGGAGGTCGACAAGCTGCTGACGTTGCTGTTTGTCGTGCTCAAGCCCGTAGACAGGCTGGAGATGCCGCTGGTGGCAGTGCTCAAACCCGACGACGTCGAGGTCGAGAGACTGCTGACGTTGCTGTTCGTCGTGCTCAGCCCGGTCGACAGGCTGTCGATGCTGCTCGTGGCCGTGCTCAGCCCACTCGACGTCGAGGTCGAAAGACTGCTGACATTGCTATTCGTGGTGCTCAGGCCCGTGGACAGGCTCGAGATACCGCTGGTGGCCGTGCTCAAGCCACTCGACGTGGACGTCGACAGGCTGTCCAGGTTGCTGTTCGTGGAGCTGAGGCCAGTGGACAAGCTGGAGATACCGCTGGTCGCAGTACTCAAACCAGACGACGTCGAGGTCGAAAGGCTGCCAATGCTGCTCGTCGCCGTGCTCAAGCCAGACGACGTCGAAGTCGACAGGCTCGAAATACCACTGGTTGCCGTGCTCAAGCCGCTCGAGGTGGATGTCGACAAGCTGTCCAGGTTGCTATTGGTGGTGCTCAGGCCGGTGGACAGGCTGGCGATGCCGCTGGTCGCCGTGCTCAGCCCTGACGACGTGGACGTCGACAGGCTGCTCACATTGCTGTTGGTCGTGCTCAGACCGGTCGACAGGCTGTTGATGCCACTGGTGGCAGTGCTCAAACCAGACGACGTCGAAGTCGAAAGACTGTCGATGCTGCTCGTGGCCGTGCTCAGACCGGACGAGGTCGAGGTCGACAAGCTGCTGACGTTGCTGTTCGTCGTGCTCAGCCCCGTGGACAGGCTGGAGATACCGCTGGTGGCCGTGCTCAGACCCGACGATGTGGACGTGGAGAGGCTGTCGATGCTGCTCGTCGCGGTGCTCAGGCCAGACGACGTCGACGTCGACAGGCTGCTGACGTTGCTGTTCGTCGTGCTCAGGCCGGTAGACAGGCTATCGATGCCACTGGTCGCCGTACTCAAGCCCGACGACGTGGACGTCGACAGGCTGTCGATACGGCTGTTCGTCGTGCTCAAGCCAGACGAAGTCGAGGTCGACAAGCTGCCGACGTTGCTGTTCGTGGTGCTCAGACCCGTGGACAGGCTGGAGATACCGCTGGTGGCCGTGCTCAAGCCGCTCGACGTGGACGTCGACAGGCTGTCCAGGTTGCTGTTGGTGGTGCTCAGGCCGGTGGACAGGCTCGAGAAACCACTGGTCGCCGTGCTCAAGCCCGTCGACAGGCTGTCGATGCTGCTCGTGGCCGTGCTCAGGCCGGACGATGTAGACGTCGACAAGCTGCTAATGCTGCTGTTCGCCGTGCTCAACCCCGACGACGTGGAGGTCGAGAGGCTGCCGACGTTGCTGTTCGTCGTGCTCAACCCAGTGGACAGGCTGGAGATACCGCTGGTGGCAGTGCTCAAACCAGACGACGTGGACGTCGATAGGCTGTCGATGTTGCTCGTCGCCGTGCTCAGGCCGCTCGACGTGGAGGTCGACAGGCTGCTGACGTTGCTGTTGGTCGTGCTCAAGCCAGTGGACAGGCTAGAGATGCCGCTGGTCGCAGTGCTCAGACCCGAGGACGTAGACGTCGAGAGGCTGTCGATGCTGCTCGTCGCAGTGCTCAGGCCGCTCGACGTGGATGTCGAAAGGCTATCGATACGGCTGTTGGTCGTGCTCAGGCCCGACGACGTCGAAGTCGACAGGCTCGAAATTCCACTGGTTGCAGTGCTCAGACCGCTCGACGTGGAGGTCGAAAGGCTGTCCAGGTTGCTGTTCGTGGAGCTGAGGCCGGTAGACAGGCTGGAGATGCCACTGGTCGCGGTGCTCAAACCAGAGGACGTCGAGGTCGACAGGCTGCTCACGTTGCTGTTCGTCGTGCTCAGACCCGTGGACAGGCTGGAGATACCGCTGGTGGCAGTGCTCAAACCAGACGACGTCGAAGTCGAAAGGCTGTCGATGCTGCTCGTGGCCGTGCTCAGACCGGACGAGGTCGAGGTCGACAAGCTGCTGACATTGCTGTTCGTGGTACTCAGGCCGGTAGACAGGCTGGAGATCCCGCTGGTCGCCGTGCTCAAACCCGACGATGTGGACGTGGAGAGGCTGTCGATGCTGCTCGTCGCGGTGCTCAAACCAGACGACGTCGAGGTCGACAGGCTGCTCACGTTGCTGTTCGTCGTGCTCAGGCCCGTGGACAGGCTGGAGATACCGCTGGTTGCGGTGCTCAGCCCCGACGACGTCGAAGTCGAAAGGCTGTCAATGCTGCTCGTGGCTGTGCTCAAGCCCGACGACGTGGACGTCGACAGGCTGCTCACATTGCTGTTGGTCGTGCTCAGACCGGTCGACAGGCTGGAGATCCCACTGGTCGCCGTGCTCAGACCCGACGATGTCGAAGTCGACAGGCTGCCCACGTTGCTGTTCGTCGTGCTCAGGCCCGTCGACAAGCTGGAGATGCCGCTGGTCGCCGTGCTCAAGCCACTCGACGTCGAGGTCGAAAGGCTGTCCAGGTTGCTGTTCGTGGTGCTGAGGCCGCTCGACGTGGACGTCGACAGGCTGTCGATACGGCTGTTGGCTGTGCTCAGACCCGACGATGTCGAAGTCGACAGGCTGCCCACATTGCTGTTCGTGGTGCTCAGGCCTGTAGACAGGCTGGAGATGCCGCTCGTGGCGGTGCTGAGGCCAGACGACGTGGAAGTCGACAGGCTGCTGACGTTGCTGTTGGTCGTGCTCAGCCCAGTCGACAGGCTGTCGATGCCACTCGTGGCTGTGCTCAAGCCGCTCGAAGTGGAGGTCGACAGGCTGCTGACATTGCTGTTTGTCGAGCTCAGGCTCGTAGACAGGCTAGAGATCCCGCTGGCCGCCGTGCTCAGGCCACTCGACGTAGAAGTCGACAGGCTGCTCACGTTGCTGTTGGTCGTGCTCAGGCCCGTCGACAAGCTCGAGATGCCGCTGGTCGCGGTGCTCAGACCGCTCGAAGTCGACGTCGAGAGGCTGTCGATGCTGCTCGTGGCTGTGCTCAGACCCGACGACGTCGACGTCGACAAGCTGCTCACGTTGCTGTTCGTGGTGCTCAAGCCAGTGGACAGGCTCGAGATGCCGCTGGTTGCCGTGCTCAAACCCGACGACGTCGAGGTCGACAGGCTGCTCACGTTGCTGTTGGTCGTGCTCAGGCTCGTGGACAAGCTGGCGATGCCGCTGGTCGCTGTGCTCAGACCACTCGAGGTAGACGTCGACAAGCTATCGATGCTGCTCGTCGCCGTGCTAAGGCCCGACGACGTAGACGTCGAGAGGCTGTCAATACGACTATTGGTGGTGCTCAGACCCGAGGACGTCGAGGTCGACAGACTGCTGACGTTGCTGTTCGTCGTGCTCAGGCCCGTCGACAAGCTGGAGATGCCGCTGGTCGCGGTGCTCAACCCGCTCGACATGGAAGTCGAGAGGCTGTCCAGGTTGCTGTTGGTGCTGCTCAGAGCCGTGGACAGGCTCGAGATACCGCTGGTTGCCGTACTCAAGCCCGAGGACGTGGAGGTCGAAAGGCTATCAATTCGACTGTTGGTCGTGCTCAAACCACTGGACGTCGAGGTCGACAAGCTGCCCACGTTGCTGTTCGTGGTGCTCAAGCCCGTCGACAGGCTGGCGATCCCACTGGTCGCGGTGCTCAAGCCCGACGACGTGGAGGTCGACAGGCTGCTCACGTTGCTGTTCGTCGTGCTCAGGCCGGTGGACAAGCTGGAGATACCACTGGTCGCCGTGCTCAGTCCCGACGACGTAGACGTCGAGAGGCTGTCCAGGTTGCTGTTGGTGCTGCTCAGAGCCGTAGACAGGCTCGAGATGCCGCTGGTCGCCGTGCTCAGACCAGACGACGTCGAGGTCGACAGACTGCTGACGTTGCTGTTGGTCGTGCTCAGGCCCGTCGACAGGCTCGAGATGCCGCTCGTAGCCGTGCTCAGGCCGCTCGACGTAGACGTCGACAAGCTGCTCACATTGCTATTCGTGGTGCTCAGGCCCGTGGACAGGCTGGAGATACCGCTGGTCGCAGTGCTCAGTCCCGACGACGTCGACGTCGAGAGGCTGTCCAGGTTGCTGTTGGTGCTGCTCAGAGCCGTGGACAGGCTCGAGATACCGCTGGTTGCCGTACTCAAGCCCGACGACGTCGAGGTCGACAGGCTGCTGACGTTGCTGTTCGTGGTGCTGAGACCGGTCGAAAGGCTGGAGATGCCGCTGGTCGCGGTGCTCAACCCGCTCGACGTGGAAGTCGAGAGGCTGTCCAGGTTGCTGTTGGTGCTGCTCAGAGCCGTGGACAGGCTCGAGATGCCGCTGGTCGCCGTGCTCAGGCCGGACGACGTCGAGGTCGAGAGGCTGCTGACGTTGCTGTTGGTCGTGCTCAAACCAGTCGACAGGCTGTCGATGCTGCTCGTCGCAGTGCTTAAGCCGGACGACGTGGAGGTCGAAAGACTGCTGACATTGCTGTTCGTCGTGCTCAGACCCGTGGACAGGCTGGAGATGCCGCTGGTGGCAGTGCTCAAACCAGACGACGTCGAGGTCGACAGACTGCTGACGTTGCTGTTCGTCGTGCTCAGGCCCGTGGACAAGCTGGTGATGCCACTGGTCGCCGTGCTCAGACCGCTCGACGTAGACGTCGAGAGGCTGTCGATGCTGCTCGTGGCCGTGCTCAGCCCCGACGACGTCGAGGTCGACAGACTGCTGACGTTGCTGTTCGTGGTGCTGAGACCGGTCGAAAGACTGGAGATGCCGCTGGTCGCGGTGCTCAGGCCGGACGACGTCGAAGTCGACAGGCTGCTGACGTTGCTGTTGGTCGTGCTCAGGCCCGTAGACAGACTAGAGATGCCGCTGGTTGCCGTGCTCAAGCCGCTCGACGTCGAGGTCGACAAGCTGCTGACATTGCTGTTCGTGGTGCTCAGACCTGTGGACAGGCTGGAGATACCACTGGTCGCCGTGCTCAGGCCCGACGACGTAGATGTCGAGAGGCTGTCGATGCGGCTATTGGCCGTGCTCAGACCCGACGACGTCGAGGTCGACAAGCTGCCCACGTTGCTGTTCGTCGTGCTCAAGCCCGTGGACAGGCTCGAGATACCGCTGGTTGCAGTGCTCAGACCGCTCGAAGTAGACGTCGACAGGCTGTCGATGCTGCTCGTGGCAGTGCTCAGGCCGGACGACGTGGACGTCGACAGGCTGCTCACGTTGCTGTTGGTCGTGCTCAGGCCCGTCGACAGACTGTTGATGCCGCTCGCAGCGGTACTCAAACCGGACGACGTGGACGTCGACAAGCTGCTGACGTTGCTGTTCGTGGTGCTCAGGCCCGTGGACAAGCTGGAGATGCCGCTGGTGGCAGTGCTCAGGCCCGACGACGTCGATGTCGACAGGCTGCTCACGTTGCTGTTCGTCGTGCTCAGCCCCGTGGACAGGCTCGAGATTCCACTGGTCGCAGTGCTCAGGCCGCTCGATGTGGACGTCGAGAGGCTGTCGATGCGGCTGTTGGTCGTGCTCAGACCCGACGATGTCGAGGTCGACAAGCTACCCACGTTGCTGTTCGTGGTGCTCAAGCCCGTGGACAGGCTGGAGATGCTGCTTGTGGCCGTACTCAGACCGGACGAGGTCGAAGTCGACAGGCTGCTGACGCTGCTGTTGGTCGTGCTCAGGCCCGTCGACAAGCTGGAGATTCCGCTGGTCGCGGTGCTCAGACCCGACGACGTGGAGGTCGACAAACTGCTGACGTTGCTGTTCGTCGTGCTCAGACCCGTGGACAGGCTCGAGATTCCACTGGTCGCAGTACTCAGGCCGCTCGACGTGGACGTCGAAAGGCTATCGATGCGGCTGTTGGTCATGCTCAGGCCAGTCGACGTGGACGTTGACAGGCTGCCCACATTGCTGTTCGTCGTGCTCAAGCCCGTGGACAGGCTCGAGATTCCGCTGGTCGCCGTGCTTAGACCCGACGACGTCGACGTCGAAAGGCTGCTCACGTTGCTATTCGTAGTGCTCAGGCCTGTGGACAGGCTGGAGATGCCGCTCGTGGCCGTGCTCAGGCCGGACGACGTCGAAGTCGACAGGCTGTTGACATTACTGTTGGTCGTGCTCAGGCCCGTCGACAGACTCGAGATACCACTGGTCGCTGTGCTCAAACCGGACGACGTCGATGTAGACAGGCTGCTGACGTTGCTGTTCGTGGTGCTCAGGCCAGTCGACAGACTCGAGATGCCACTGGTCGCCGTGCTCAGACCACTCGACGTCGAGGTCGAAAGGCTGTCGATGCGGCTGCTGCTGGTGCTCAATCCGGACGACGTGGAGGTCGACAGGCTACTGACGTTGCTGTTCGTGGTACTCAGGCCAGTCGACAGGCTGGAGATTCCGCTGGTCGCCGTGCTCAGCCCGCTCGACGTCGATGTCGACAGGCTGCTGACGTTGCTGTTCGTTGTGCTCAACCCCGTGGAGAGGCTGGAGATGCCACTGGTAGCAGTGCTCAGGCCAGACGACGTGGACGTCGAGAGGCTGTCGATGCGGCTGTTGGTCGTGCTCAGACCCGATGACGTGGAGGTCGACAGGCTGCCGACATTGCTGTTCGTTGTGCTCAGGCCAGTCGACAGACTGGAGATGCCACTGGTCGCCGTGCTCAGACCACTCGACGTCGATGTCGAAAGGCTGTCGATGCGGCTGCTGCTGGTGCTCAATCCGGACGACGTGGAGGTCGACAAGCTGCTGACGTTGCTGTTCGTCGTGCTCAGACCTGTGGACAGGCTCGAGATGCCGCTGGTCGCCGTGCTCAGACCACTCGACGTCGAGGTCGAAAGGCTGTCGATGCGGCTGCTGCTGGTGCTCAGTCCGGACGACGTAGAAGTCGACAGGCTACTGACGTTGCTGTTCGTGGTGCTCAGGCCAGTCGACAGGCTGGAGATGCCACTCGTGGCCGTGCTCAAACCGGACGACGTCGAAGTCGACAGGCTGCTGACGTTGCTGTTGGTCGTGCTCAGGCCGCTTGAAGTCGACGTCGACAGGCTGTCGATGCGGCTGTTGGTCGTGCTGAGGCCAGTCGACGTGGAAGTCGAGAGACTGCCGACATTGCTGTTCGTGGTGCTCAGACCGGTCGACAGGCTTGAGATGCTGCTCGTGGCCGTGCTCAGTCCCGACGACGTCGAAGTCGACAGGCTGTTGATGCGGCTGCTCGCCGTGCTCAGGCCCGACGATGTGGAGGTCGACAGGCTGGCGACGTTGCTGTTCGTGGTGCTCAGGCCCGTCGACAAGCTGGAAATGCCGCTGGTCGCCGTACTCAAACCGCTCGACGTGGAAGTCGACAGGCTGTCCAGTTCGCTGTTCACCGTACTCAAGCCCGTGGACAGGCTCGAGATGCCGCTGGTCGCCGTGCTCAAACCGGTCGATGTGGAGGTCGACAGGCTGTTGACGCGGCTGTTGGTCGTGCTCAGGCCGGACGACGTGGACGTCGACAGGCTGCTCACGTTGCTGTTCGTGGTGCTCAGGCCGGTCGACAGGCTGGAGATGCCGCTCGATGTCGAAGTCGACAGGCTGCTGACATTGCTGTTCGTTGTACTCAGCCCTGACGACGTCGAGGTCGACAGACTGTTGACGCGGCTGTTGGCGGTGCTCAGCCCCGAGGACGTGGAGGTCGACAGCGACCCCACCGTGCTGGCGACCGAGTACAACTGGCTGCCATTGATCGCATCGGTCGAGGTGGAGGTCACCTGGCCCGCCGCCACATTGGTGATCTGGCGCTCAGCGCCCGCCGAACCAACGCTCACGACACTGGTCGGTGTGGCGCCGGCAAACCCGCCCAGCGCAACCCCGTTGACCGTCGCATTGGCAGTCGGAACCGCCGCGGCGGTCACGCTGTTACTACCAAGCGCGACGCTGTTGTCGTTGCCGGCGCTGGCTCCCGTGCCGATCGCCACGGCGTTGGCGCCGGCGCTCTTCGCGCCGCCATCCACCGTCAGGTTGCCGCCGATGGCCACGCTGTTCGTTCCGCTGGCATTTGTCGCCCGGCCGATGGCCACGGCCTGCTCGCCCGACGCGACCGAGCCACCGTTGCCGGTTCCGTCCCCGCCCCCTACCGCGACCGATGAAGTCCCGCTGGCCTTGGCGTCGTTGCCCAGGGCGTAAGCCCCTTTGCCCGAGGCTTTGGCACCAGAGCCGATTGCCGTCGAGCTGTGAGAGCTCGCCTGGGCGTTGTTCCCGATCGCGAGAGAGTAATCAGCAATTGCATACGCACTGTTGTTGCCCGACGTGCCGCTGCCATTGCCATTGCCAATGGCGATGGCATTGGTCACCGAGTTCGGTGCGTACCCGCCGCCGAGCTGATAGGAAGCGTGTCCCCCCGTCGCGACAGCCATGAGCGTCGCCGCTGCGACTGCCGCTCGAACCAGCTTCGATGTGCTCTTCTTTCCCCTCGCCGAAGTGATTTCAGACGCCGCAACCCAGGCCCCCAGGGCTTCATTCCAGATACTTCGGTAAGACTTGTTCATATTCTTCGAGCTCGGTTCACAGAGGGCGGGCGCGGTATCAACGGCGGAGGAAGACGACGACCGCCCGCGGTTCGTCGCCCCAGCCAGGGTCGTAGTTACCCTGACGTTCACAATGGACGCGGTAATGTACGCAGCCGTTTACATTTGCAGCCATTTCGGTCTACCGGAAACCGTGAAATGATGATTTAGTTCACAAACTTTCACGATTGGCGACAAATCCGGGCGCGACGATGTCGCTGTGGAACGTCGATCCGAACGCCCCGCCTAGAATCGCCGCCGCTGTCTGTCACAGCGGTTTTCCTCACAAAAGGTGCCCAATGAAGCCGTTTCTCCCCCGTTTCCTGGCCGCATGCACGCTGGCCCTGGCCAGTTCCTGCGCCCTGGCACAGGACGGCAATTCCGCCGACGAACTCGTCCAGGCGGGCCTCAGCAGCCTCAAGCAGATCGATGAGAACCGGGCGGGAGAGATCTGGGACACCGCATCTGCGTTTGTGAAGACTCGCTTTCCCAAGGCCGAATTCGTTGCCAACACGCAACGCTCGCGCCAGACCGTGGGCGTCGTGGCCCGCCGTGACTGGGCCAGCGTGACCCGCATCCGCTACCTGGACGACAGCACCGGCATCCCTGCAGGCCTGTACGCCAACGTCGACTTCGCCACCCGCCTGACCAACGACAAGACGGTCTTCGAAAAAGTCAGCTTCCGCCTCGAACCCAGCGGCTGGCGGCTGACCGGCTACGTCCCCCGCGAAAACCAATGACCACCGCCTCGGGTGCCGGCCTGCGCATCGGCATCACGATCGGCCTCCACCACGAGGCCGAGACCCTCTGGAACAACGGCATCAAGCAGAACGCCGTGTTCCTGGCAGAGGCGCTGAAGCACTGCCCCAGCGTCGCCTCGGTGGTGCTGGTCAACACGACCGCCACGCCCATCACCCCCGCCCTGCCCTGGGACCAGGCCCGCTGGCCGACCGTGACCTTCGAGGCGGCCAAGGACAG
Organism: Variovorax sp. GW458-11-26-14-LB1; assembly: GCF_059423965.1. NCBI lineage: Bacteria > Pseudomonadati > Pseudomonadota > Betaproteobacteria > Burkholderiales > Comamonadaceae > Variovorax > Variovorax sp. GW458-11-26-14-LB1. Next base: position 184,421 of record NZ_JBWKYW010000004.1, on the reverse strand, counting down.
CGTGGACGTGCTGATCGAACTGGGCGGCCAGATCGACGCCGACCAGACCGACCACCTCAAGCGCCGCGGCGCACGGCTGGTGTCGTACTGCTGCGGCTTCGAGTACGTGCACGCGATGGAGTCGATGCTGTTCGGCAAGCCGCTGTGGGGCCGCAACCTGTTCATCAACCAGCGCTACGACGACATCTGGATGGTTCCGCAGGTGGCCCACATCAGCCAGCCGTACTTCGAGGTGCTGCGCCGCGCCGAGGCGCGCGCCGTGCCCTTCGTCTGGAGCCCTGTGTTCCTGCAAGAGCGCGCCCGCGCCCTGCCCGACGGCGGTGCGTACCAGCCGCGCAGCGGCCCGCGGCGGCTCAGCGTGATGGAGCCGAACATCAACGTGGTGAAGTTCTGCGTCTACCCGATCCTTATCGCCGAGCTGGCCTACCGCGCCCGCCCCGACGCGATCGCGCTGCTGCAGGTCACGAACGTGGAGCGCATGGCCAAGGACAGCATGGAGTTCATCACGCTGATGAACCAGCTCGACCTGGTGCGCCAGCACAAGGCGGTCTTCCTGGGTCGGCACGAGACCCCGGTGTTCCTGGCGCAGAACACCGACATCGTGGTCTCCCACCAGTGGGAGAACCCGCTCAACTACTTCTACCTCGAGACCTGCTGGCAGGGCTATCCGCTGGTGCACAACGCCCACCTGTGCGCGGACCTGGGCTACTACTACGCAGAAAACGACGTGGCCGCGGGCAGCGCCCGCGTGCTCGAGGCCATCGACGGGCACGACGCCCAGGCCCAGGCCTACCGCGACCGGCAACGCGCGTTGATCGGGCGCTACCTGCCCGGCGACGCGGTGGCCACGCAGACCTACGACACCCTGCTGCAGGGCCTGATGCAGCGCCCTGCCCGCTAGCCAGACCCTCACCCCACGGAGCCCCTCGCATGCTCGACCCGCCCGAACTCCGGCACTTCTATCCCGTGATCGTGACGCCGAGCCACGACGGCAAGTTCTTCCAGAACTACGTGGCGTCGCTGCTGAACTTCACCGTGAGCGCCGAGCGTGCCGGCATGAAGGTGCAGGTGCTGATGCACCAGGGCGAAAGCCTGGTCACACGCGCGCGCAACAACTGCGTGGCCCAGTTCCTGGCCAACACCGAGTGGACCCACCTGTTCTGGATCGACGCAGACATCGGCTTCTCGGCCGAGGCGGCGTTCCGACTGCTGCTGTCGGGCTACGACATCGCCGCCGGCGTCTACCCCCTCAAGCGCGAAGACTGGCCGGCCGGCGGCGTGGCGGCCGGCACCACGCAGCAGCAGTTCGAGGCCGCGTTCACCCGCTACACGGTCAATGCCAAGGCCGAAGAAGGCGCGACGCAGATCGAGCTCGAAGTGCAGCCCGACGGCTTCATGAAGATGACCGAGGCGCCCACGGGCTTCATGGCAATCCGGCGCGGCGTGTTCGAGCGGCTCATGACCGCCTACCCCGAGCTGCAGTACGTGCCCGACAGCATCGGCGAAGCCGACCGCGGACTGCACTACCGCTTCTTCGACGTGATGGTCGACCCGGTCACGCGGCGCTACCTGTCGGAAGACTACGGCTTCTGCCGGCTGTGGTCGGGGCTGGGCGAGTCGATCTACATCGACGCCAATTCGAACCTGACCCACCAGGGTGCCAAGCTGTACCGCGGCGATTTCGCGCACTCGTTGCAGGCCTCGCTGCCCTATGCGGTGGGCGGCCCCGCCGGGATGGCGATGGTGCTGAAGGGGCAGGAGCACCTGAAGCCGAATCCGCCGCCGGGCTGACACCGACAGCGACCGCCCATGAAAAAGCCCCGCCGAAGCGGGGCTTTTTCATGAGGCCGGCGAATCGCTCGCCGGCTGCAACGACCCTCAGGCCGTGACCGTGTCCGCCACGCCCTTGTAGTCTTCGATCTTGTCGAAGTTCAGGTACTGGTAGATCTGCGCGCTGGACGCGTCGATCACGCCCGTGGCGGCCATGTACTCCTCGCGGGTCGGGATGCGGCCCAGGCGCGAGCAGATGGCGGCCAGTTCGGCCGAGCCCAGGTACACGTTGGTGTTCTTGCCCAGGCGGTTCGGGAAGTTGCGGGTGCTGGTCGACATCACCGTCGCGCCTTCGCGCACTTGTGCCTGGTTGCCCATGCACAGCGAGCAGCCCGGCATTTCGGTGCGGGCGCCGGCGTTGCCGAACACGCCGTAGTGGCCTTCTTCGGTAAGTTGCTGCGCGTCCATCTTGGTCGGCGGCGCAATCCACAGCTTGACCGGGATGTCGCGCTTGCCTTCGAGCAGCTTCGATGCGGCGCGGAAGTGGCCGATGTTGGTCATGCACGAGCCGATGAACACTTCGTCGATGGTGGCACCGGCCACGTCGCTCAGCGTCTTCACGTCGTCCGGGTCGTTCGGGCAGGCCACGATGGGTTCGTGGATCTCGGCCAGGTCGATCTCGATCACGGCGGCGTACTCGGCGTCGGCATCGCCCTTGAGCAGCTGCGGGTCCTTGAGCCAGGCTTCCTGCGCGGCGATGCGGCGTGCCAGCGTGCGGGCGTCGGCGTAGCCTTCGGCAATCATCCACTTCATCAGCGTGATGTTGCTGTTGATGTACTCCTGGATCGGTTCCTTGTTCAGGTGCACCGTGCAGCCGGCGGCCGAGCGTTCGGCCGAGGCGTCGCTCAGCTCGAAAGCTTGTTCGACCTTCAGGTCGGGCAGGCCTTCGATCTCGAGGATGCGGCCCGAGAAGATGTTCTTCTTGCCTTGCTTGGCCACGGTCAGCAGGCCCGACTTGATGGCGTACAGCGGAATGGCGTTGACCAGGTCGCGCAGCGTGACGCCGGGCTGCATCTTGCCCTTGAAGCGCACGAGCACCGACTCGGGCATGTCCAGCGGCATCACGCCGGTGGCGGCCGCAAAGGCCACGAGGCCGGAGCCTGCGGGGAAGCTGATGCCGATGGGGAAGCGGGTGTGGCTGTCGCCGCCCGTGCCCACGGTGTCGGGCGTCAGCAGGCGGTTGAGCCAGCTGTGGATCACGCCGTCGCCCGGACGCAGCGACACGCCGCCGCGGTTGGCCATGAACTCGGGCAGTTCGTGGTGCATCTTGACGTCGACCTTCTTGGGGTACGCCGCCGTGTGGCAGAACGACTGCATGACGAGGTCGGCCGAGAAGCCCAGGCAGGCCAAGTCCTTCAGTTCGTCGCGGGTCATCGGGCCGGTGGTGTCCTGCGAGCCGACCGAGGTCATCTTGGGTTCGCAGTACGTGCCCGGACGCACGCCCTGGCCTTCGGGCAGGCCGCAGGCGCGACCGACCATCTTCTGTGCCAGCGAGAAGCCCTTCTTGGTGTCGACCGGGCTTTGCGGCAGGCGGAACAGCGTGGAGACGGGCAGGCCCAGCGCCTCGCGCGCCTTGGCGGTCAGGCCGCGGCCGATGATCAGCGGAATGCGGCCGCCGGCGCGCACTTCGTCGAACAGCACGTCGCTCTTGACCTGGAATTCGGCGATGACCTGGCCGTCCTTCAGGGCCTTGCCTTCGTAGGGACGCAGCTCGACCACGTCGCCCATGTTCATCTGCGTCACGTCGAGCTCGATGGGCAGAGCGCCCGAGTCTTCCATCGTGTTGTAGAAGATCGGCGCGATCTTGCCGCCGAGGCAGACGCCGCCGAAACGCTTGTTCGGCACGAAGGGAATGTCTTCGCCGGTGAACCACAGCACCGAGTTGGTGGCGCTCTTGCGCGACGAACCCGTGCCGACCACGTCGCCGGCGTAGGCCACGAGGTGGCCGCGCGCGCGCAGGTCTTCGATGAATTTCACCGGGCCGCGCTTGCCGTCTTCTTCAGGAACGATGCCGGGGCGGGCGTTCTTGTGCATCGCCAGGGCGTGCATCGGAATGTCGGGACGCGTGGTGGCGTCGGGTGCGGGCGACAGGTCGTCGGTGTTGATTTCACCGGCCACCTTGAAGATGCTGACGGTGATGCTCTGCGGCACTTCCGGGCGGCTGGTGAACCACTCGGCATCGGCCCAGCTTTGCAGCACGCCCTTGGCGTGGGCGTTGCCCTTGTCGGCCTTTTCCTTGACGTCGTGGAACTGGTCGAACATCAGCAGGGTCTTCTTCAGGCCTTCGGCTGCCACGGCGCCGACTTCGGCGTCGTCCAGCAGGTCGATCATGGGGCTGATGTTGTAGCCGCCGAGCATGGTGCCGAGCAGTTCAGTGGCGCGGGCGCGCGTGATGAACGCGTTCTTCTCGGTGCCGTGGGCCACGGCCGCGAGGTAGCTCGCCTTGACCTTGGCGGCGTCGTCGACGCCGGCGGGCACACGGTAGGTGAGCAGGTCCAGCAGGAAGGCGCCGTCCTTGGCGTTCGCGCTCTTCAGGAGCTCGATCGCTTCGGCGGTCTGCTTCGCGCTCAGGGGCAGCGGCGGGATACCGAGCGCGGCGCGTTCGGCAACATGATCAACGTAGGCTTGCAACATCTTCTTTTCTCCGGAAACTAGGCTATCGGGCGTGCGCTGCGGTCTCTAGCGGCCAAGCAAGAGCCGCGCCGCACCCCGGGTTCGGTGCTCTTCTTACTTCTTGGCTGCGTCGGCACCTTCGAAAAGGGCCTTCGGCGGGTTCTTCTTCATCTCGTCGGCAAAGGCGACCTGAGCGGCGGTCTGGCATTCGTCGGCAATGCGCAGGCCGGCCTTCTGGTTCATCAGCATCGACTTGTTGCCCAGCTGGAGCCACATGGCGCCGGCACGCGGGTCTTCGAGGCGGATGGCGCCGGTGCGGCTTTCGACCGGGTGCATGCGGTACTTCAGGCCCTTGGTGGTCACGGTGAAGAAGCCGGGCTTCTTCTCGTCGGGCGTGACGGTCACGTCGGCGCCGAGTTCGCACTGGGCCTTGCCGATGGACACGCGCTGTGCCACGGCCAGGTCGGACTCGGACAGCACGATGTTGGTGTCGTCGGCGATCGGCGTGACCTCCTCGACGGCCTTGGCCGCCTTGCGGGTCACCTGGCGCTTCGGCGGGGTCTTCTTGGCTTCGGCCTTGGCCGCGGCCGGCTTGGTGGCGGTGGCGTTCTGGGCCACGGCGGCGAAAGGCAGGGCTAGCGCAACGGCGGCGATCAGTGCAATTTTCTTCATGAGCGGGGTTCCTTCAGGCTGATTCAGTGGGTTTCAGGAGACCGCGATGCAAACCAGGCTTTCGCCTCGGAGGGCAACGCGCGCCCTGTTGCGTGGGCGCGCGTCAGGACCTGCCAGAAGTGGCGGTAGCTCGCGCGGTCGTGCAATGTGCCATCAATTTGTGTCGGTGCCCAATCCGCGTCTGCGGCTTTTGTAATGATTTTTGTGGCAATTTGAATCTGTGCCTCGTCGGGCGCGAAGGCCTCGAGGATCGGCCGGATCTGGTTCGGGTGGATGCTCCACATGCGCGTGTAGCCGAATTCGGTGGCCGCCTTGCGGGCCGCGGTGCGCATCGCATCGGTGTCGTTGAACTCGGTGACCACGCAGTGCGAAGGCACCTTGCCGTAGGCATGTGCCGCCGAGGCCAGTGCCAGCTTGGCGCGCACGACCAGCGGGTGGCTGAACTGCCCCGCCGCGCCCATGCCGTCGGCGGGAATGGCGCCGGCATGCGCCGACACGAAATCCATGAGGCCGAAGCTCAGCGACTGCACGCGCGGGTGCGCGGCAATTTCGAAGGCGTTGTGCACCGCCAGGGGCGATTCGATGAGCACGTGCAGCGGCAGCGCGGCGGCATCGGCCGCGTCGAGCGCGGCAACAGCCTGACACACATCGGCCACGGATTCGACCTTGGGCACCATGAGGTGGCTCAGCCGCTGGCCGGCGCGTCCGGCGATGGTGACCACGTCGCCGGCGAAGGCCGGGTGGTCGACCGGGTGCACGCGCACGCCGACGCGCATGCCGGGCTGGGCGGCCAGCGCGAGCTCGGTGACGAGCGCGGCATGCTCCGCCTCGCCGCCGACCGGGGCGCCGTCTTCGCAGTCGAGGGTGACGTCGAACACGCAGGCGCCGAACTCCTGCGCCATCTCGGCCTGGAGCGCGAGGCTCTTCTTCATGCGGGCTTCGACGCCGCTGTAGTGGTCGCACACCGGCAGGGTCACGGCGCCGGCCTGTGCGCCGAGCAGCACGTCCGCGGGATGGGCAGCGGCGGTCTTCGTTGTCATGCGTCTTTTTTCTTGTGCGCCACGATGAACATGCGCGGGAAGGCGAGCAGGCGCTTGCCGTCGGTGCGCACCGGGTAGGCCTCGTCCACCCGGCGTTCGTATTCGGCGAGGTAGCTCGCCTGCAGGTCGGGCGGCAGGCGGTCGACGAAGGGCTTCAGGCCCGTGCCGCGCACCCATTCGACGATGGCCGCGGCGTTGGCCATCGGGTGCTGGTAGATGGTGTGCCAGACATCGACATGGGCCGCACGCGCGGCCAGCAGGTCGTAGTAGCCGCCGAGCGGCAGCAGCAAGGTGCGCAGCTTGTCGGCGTCGCCGATGGGCTCGGCCCAGGGCGCTTCGGCCGCCACCGCGCGCATCAGGCGGTGCGTGGGCTCCTGGCGGTTGTCGGGCATCTGGACGGCGAGCACGCCGCCCGGGGCCAGCGCGTCGAACAGGCGGGGGATCAGCGTTTCGTGATCCGGCACCCATTGCAGGGACGCGTTGGCATAAATGAGATCGGGCGCTTCTGTTTCACGCGGCGCCCAGGTCGCGATGTCGCTCAACTCGAAGCGCGCCGCCGGCAGGCGCTCGCGCGCGCTGACCAGCATGGCTTCGGAGTTGTCAGTGCCCGTGACCTGCGCCTTCGGGAACCGATGTGCCAGCAGCTCGGTGGAATTGCCCGGTCCGCACCCGAGGTCGACCACGCGGGCGGCCTCGGCAAGCGGGACCCGCGCCAGGAGTTCCTGTGCGGGCCGGGTGCGCTCGTCCTCGTAGCGACGGTAGAGCGCGGGGTTCCAGTCGAGCATGCGGGCGGGCTTGCTTTACAGCAGGTGGGCAACGCCGGCGCGTTCGCCTTCGAGCTCTTCGAGCGTCTTGTTGATGCGTTCCTGGCTGAAGGCGTCGATCTCGAGGCCTTCGACCAGCTTGTACTCACCGTTTTCGCAGGTGACCGGGAAGCCGAACATCACGTCCTTCGGAATGCCGTACTGGCCGTCCGACGGGATGCCCATCGTGACCCACTTGCCGTTGGTGCCCAGGGCCCAGTCGCGCATGTGGTCGATGGCGGCGTTGGCGGCCGAGGCAGCCGACGACAGGCCGCGGGCTTCGATGATGGCCGCGCCGCGCTTGCCGACGGTCGGCAGGAAGGTGTTGGCGTTCCATTCCTGGTCGTTGATCATCTTGGCGACGCTTTCGCCGTTGATGGTCGCAAAGCGGTAATCGGCGTACATCGTGGGCGAGTGGTTGCCCCAGACGGTGAGCTTCTCGATGTCGGCCACGGCCTTGCCGGTCTTGGCGGCGATCTGGCTGGCGGCGCGGTTGTGGTCCAGGCGCAGCATGGCGGTGAAGTTCTTGCGCGGCAGGTCCGGTGCCGACTTCATGGCGATGTAGGCGTTGGTGTTGGCGGGGTTGCCGACGACCAGCACCTTCACGTTGCGCGAAGCGACAGCGTTCAGTGCCTTGCCCTGTGCCGTGAAGATGGCGCCGTTGACGGCCAGCAGCTCGGCACGCTCCATGCCGGGGCCGCGGGGGCGCGAACCGACCAGCAGGGCGTAGTCGGCGTCCTTGAAGGCGGTCATCGGGTCGCCGTGGGCTTCCATGCCGGCCAGCAGCGGGAAGGCGCAGTCGTCGAGTTCCATCATCACGCCCTTGAGCGCCTTCTGGGCCTTCTCGTCGGGGATTTCGAGCAGTTGCAGGATGACCGGCTGGTCTTTGCCGAGCATTTCGCCGGAAGCGATACGGAACAACAGGGCGTAACCGATTTGACCGGCGGCACCGGTAACGGCAACGCGGACAGGCTTTTTGCTCATGGGAAGACTCCAGAAGGTGGTGAAACGGGTTAGCGCTCTCGTGGGGCGCCGCGGTCCAGCGGGGGGAAGCTTTCCCGCGGCGCGGGACCGGGCCGCATTTTAAGCCGATTCGACAAAGGCCGTCTTATGTCTTATATAAGATATCCTCTGGGGGTCCGCCACGGCGCACCCCACCGCTGCCATGAACACGCCCTCCACCCTCGACGAGCCCACGACGCCGTCCTTCAGTCCGCTCTACCAGCAGATCAAGACCCTGATCCTGCAGAGCCTGCAGGCCGGCGAGTGGAAGCCGGGCGAGCCCATCCCCAGCGAGATGGACCTGGCCGTGCGGTACCGCGTGAGCCAGGGCACGGTGCGCAAGGCGATCGACGAGCTGGCGGCCGAAAACCTGGTGGTGCGCCGCCAGGGCAAGGGCACCTTCGTGGCCACGCATGCCGAGCAGCATGTGCAGTACCGTTTTCTCAAGCTCGTGCCCGACGCCGGCAGCCCGAGCGCCGAAGGTCCGGCCGAGCGCACCATCGTCGACTGCAAGCGCCTGCGCGCCTCGGCCGACGTGGCGCGTGCGCTGAGCCTGCGCACCGGCGACGCCGTGCTGCAGGTGCGCCGCGTGCTCGCCTATGGCGGCGTGCCGACCATCCTCGAAGACCTCTGGCTGCCCGGCGCGCCCTTCAAGGGCCTCACGGCGGACCGGCTGCGCGCCTGGCCGGGCCCGATGTACGCGATGTTCGAAACCGAGTTCGGCGTGCGCATGGTGCGCGCCGAAGAAAAGATCCGCGCCGTGCTGCCCGATGCCGAACAGGCGCAACTGCTCGACGTGCCGCTGCAGATGCCGCTGCTCAGCGTGGAGCGCGTGGCGCACACGTACCACGACATGCCGATGGAACTGCGCCGCGGCCTGTACCGCACCGACACCCACCACTACCGCAACCAGCTGGGCTGATCCGATGGCGCCGAAGAACCTCGCCCGCGCGGGCACAAACGCGCACACTCAGCCCGCGCAACGCAACCCCGAGCCCCGAGCATCCGACTGCCGCAGTGCGTTGACTCCTGCGCGTCCGATGCGCGATGGTGCATTGCAATAGAATTTTGCGTTGTTTGCATTCCGCAGAAGAAACAAAAGCGTTCGCTCTCAGAACAAGCCAACAAGTCACAAAGCCACGAAAGCCATCTCCCTATGACAGAGCTTGCAACTACCCCCCGGCCGCCGCGTCGCGAATTCCGGAACATCAACGCCTTCACCGATCTCACGACCTACCGGCTGCCGCCGGCTGGCATCGTGTCGATCCTGCACCGCGTGAGCGGTGTGCTGATGTTCCTGCTGATGCCCTTCATCATCTGGATGTTCGACACCTCGCTGTCATCTGACTATTCGTTCGCGAAATTCAAGTCTGCTTTCAACATCGGCGTCGGCTTCGCTCCGGGATGGTTCTTCAAGCTCGTCGCACTGGCGCTCATCTGGGCCTACCTGCACCACTTCATCGCCGGCCTGCGTCACCTCTGGATGGACGTGAGCCACTCCGCCGTGACGAAGGAATTCGGTCACAGCTCGGCCATCTTCACGCTGGCTGCGAGCATCATCCTCACGCTGGTGCTTGGCGCCAAGCTGTTCGGCCTGTACTGAGAAGGAGCCAACCATGTCTGTGAATTACGGCTCCAAGCGCATCGTCGTCGGCGCGCACTACGGTCTGCGCGACTGGCTCAGCCAGCGCATCACCGGCGCCCTGATGGCGCTGTTCACGATCATCCTGCTCGCGCAGCTGATCTTCTCGCGCGGCCCCATCGGTTACGACCTGTGGGCCGGCATCTTCGCCGCACAGTGGATGAAGGTCCTGACCTTCTCCGTGATCGTTGCCCTGCTCTATCACGTGTGGGTCGGCATGCGCGACGTGTGGATGGACTACGTCCAGCCTGTCGCCATCCGTCTCGTGCTGCAAGTTTTCACCATCGTCTGGCTTGTCGGTTGTGCGGGTTGGGCCATTCAAGTGCTTTGGAAGATCTGACCCACCATGACCTACACAAAAGAAAACATCACCAAGCGCAAGTTCGACGTCGTCATCGTCGGTGCCGGCGGCTCCGGCATGCGCGCCTCGCTGCAACTCGCCCGTGCCGGCCTCAACGTGGCCGTGCTCTCCAAGGTGTTCCCGACCCGTTCGCACACCGTCGCTGCCCAGGGCGGCGTGGGCGCTTCGCTCGGCAACATGAGCGAGGACAACTGGCACTACCACTTCTACGACACGATCAAGGGTTCCGACTGGCTCGGCGACCAGGACGCGATCGAGTTCATGTGCCGTGAAGCACCGAAGGTCGTGTACGAGCTCGAGCACTTCGGCATGCCCTTCGACCGCAACCCCGACGGCACCATCTACCAGCGTCCGTTCGGCGGCCACACCGCCAACTACGGCGAGAAGGCCGTGCAACGCGCCTGCGCCGCGGCCGACCGCACCGGCCACGCGATGCTGCACACGCTCTACCAGAAGAACGTGGAAGCCCGCACCCAGTTCTTCGTCGAATGGATGGCGCTCGACCTCATCCGCGACGATGAAGGCGACGTGGTCGGTGTCACGGCCCTCGAAATGGAAACCGGCGACCTGCACATCCTGCAGGCCAAGACCGTGCTGCTGGCCACCGGCGGCGCAGGCCGCATCTTCGGTGCGTCCACCAACGCGTTCATCAACACCGGCGACGGCCTGGGCATGGCCGCACGTTCGGGCATCCCGCTGCAGGACATGGAGTTCTGGCAGTTCCACCCCACCGGCGTGGCCGGCGCGGGCGTGCTGCTGACCGAAGGCTGCCGCGGCGAAGGCGCGATCCTGCTGAACAGCAACGGCGAACGCTTCATGGAGCGCTACGCGCCCACCCTGAAGGACCTGGCACCGCGCGACTTCGTGTCGCGCTCGATGGACCAGGAAATCAAGGAAGGCCGTGGCTGTGGTCCCAACAAGGACTACATCCACATGAAGCTGGACCACCTGGGTGCCGACACCATCCACAAGCGGCTGCCGTCGGTCTACGAGATCGGCATCAACTTCGCCAACGTCGACGTCACCAAGGAACCGATTCCCGTGGTGCCCACCATCCACTACCAGATGGGCGGCATCCCGACGAACATCAACGGCCAGGTCGTCATCCAGAAGGGTGAAGACAACAGCGCCGTGGTGAACGGCCTGTACGCCGTGGGCGAATGCTCCTGCGTGAGCGTGCACGGCGCCAACCGCCTGGGCACCAACTCGCTGCTCGACCTGCTGGTGTTCGGCCGCGCGGCCGGCAACCACATCGTCGAGTTCAACGACAAGCTCAAGGAACACAAGGAACTGCCCAAGGATGCGGCCGACCGCACCCTGCAGCGCCTGAACGAACTCGAAGCCTCCACCGGCGGCGAGTACGCCCAGGACGTGGCCGGCGAGATCCGCGCCGTCATGCAGCAGCATGCCGCCGTGTTCCGCAAGCAGGCCTCGATGGACGAAGGCGTGGTCAAGATCGCCGCCGTGCGCGAACGCGTCAAGTCGATCGGCCTGAAGGACAAGTCCAAGGTGTTCAACACCGCCCGCATCGAAGCGCTGGAAGTCGACAACCTGATCGAAGTGGCGCAGGCCACCATGGTCTCGGCCGCCGCCCGCAAGGAATGCCGCGGCGCCCACACGGTGGAAGACTACGAGCGTCCCGCGGACGACCCGGTCGCACCGCTGGGCCGCGACGACGCCAACTGGATGAAGCACACGCTCTGGTACAGCGCGGACAACCGCCTCTCGTACAAGCCCGTCAAGCTGCAGCCGCTGACGGTGGCATCCGTGCCGCCCAAGGTCCGCACGTTCTAAGAATATTTACAAGGTCCATACGATGAAGCGCACATTCCAGATCTACCGCTACGACCCGGACAAGGATGCCAAGCCCTACATGCAGACGGTCGAGGTCGAACTCGACGGTCACGAACGCATGCTGCTGGACGCCCTGATGAAGCTCAAGGCGCAGGATCCCACACTGTCGTTCCGCCGCTCGTGCCGCGAAGGCGTCTGCGGCTCCGACGCGATGAACATCAACGGCAAGAACGGTCTGGCCTGCCTGACCAACATGAACACGCTCAAGGGCACCGTCGTGCTCAAGCCGCTGCCGGGCCTGCCCGTCATCCGCGACCTGATCGTCGACATGACCCAGTTCTTCAAGCAGTACAACTCGATCAAGCCGTACCTGCAGAACGACACCGTGCCGCCCGAGAAGGAGCGCCTGCAGTCGCCCGAAGAGCGCGAAGAGCTCGACGGCCTGTACGAGTGCATTTTGTGCGCGAGCTGCTCCACGAGCTGCCCGAGCTTCTGGTGGAACCCCGACAAGTTCGTCGGCCCGGCCGGCCTGCTGCAGGCCTACCGCTTCATCGCCGACAGCCGCGACGAAGCCACCGCCGAGCGCCTGGACAACCTGGAAGACCCGTACCGCCTGTTCCGCTGCCACACGATCATGAACTGCGTGGACGTGTGCCCGAAGAGCCTGAACCCGACCAAGGCCATCGGCAAGATCAAGGAACTGATGGTGCGTCGCGCCATCTGACGGTTTTTCCGAGAAGCCTTACTTATGTCGACCCCCGCCAACGCCCCCGATACGCTGCTCGGCGAACGCGCGCTGAGCAAGCTCAAGTGGCGTTGCCGGCGCGGCCTGCTGGAGAACGACCTGTTCATCGCCCGCTTCTTCGAGCGGCACGAATCCCACATGACCGTCGGTCAAGCGGGAGCGATGGAGACATTGATGGACCTGTCGGACAACGACCTCCTCGACCTGCTGCTGTGCAGAAAGGAGCCCGAGCCCGCATGGGCCGGGGCCGAGGTGGTCGCATTGCTGCAGCTGATGCGTACCGACGGCGCTCAGCGTCCTGCCATTTTTTCTCCTTCGTCCTGAATCCACCTCTGAAAGTAAACCGAAATGAAAGCATCCGATACCAAGGCCACGCTGTCGTTCAGCAATGGCGGCGACAACGTCGAACTGCCGATCTACAAGGGCACCATCGGGCCCGACGTGATCGACATCCGCAAGCTGTATGCACAGACCGGCATGTTCACGTACGACCCGGGCTTCATGTCGACCGCCGCCTGCCAGTCGGCCATCACCTACATCGACGGTGACAAGGGCGAGCTGCTGTACCGCGGCTACCCCATCGAGCAGCTCGCCACCAACTGCGACTTCCTCGAGACCTGCCACCTGCTGCTGTACGGCGAGCTGCCGGACGCCGGCAAGAAGGCCAATTTCACCAAGCTCGTGACCAACCACACGATGGTCAACGAGCAGATGCAGTTCTTCCTGCGCGGCTTCCGCCGTGATGCCCACCCGATGGCCATCATGACCGGCCTAGTGGGCGCCCTGTCGGCCTTCTATCACGACAGCACGGACATCAACAATCCCGAGCACCGCGAGATCGCCGCGATCCGCCTGATCGCGAAGATGCCCACGCTCGTGGCCATGGCCTACAAGTACACCGTCGGCCAGCCGTACATGTACCCGAAGAACGAACTCAGCTATGCAGGCAACTTCCTGCACATGATGTTCGCCACGCCGTGCGAAGAGTACAAGGTGAACCCGGTGCTCGAGCGCGCGCTCGACCGCATCTTCATCCTGCACGCAGACCACGAGCAGAACGCCTCGACCTCGACCGTGCGCCTGTGCGGCTCGTCGGGCACGAACCCCTTCGCGGCCATTGCAGCCGGCGTGGCCTGCCTGTGGGGCCCGGCCCACGGCGGTGCCAACGAAGCGGCGCTGAACATGCTGTACGACATCCAGCGCGAAGGCGGCGTGGAAAAGATCGGCGAGTTCATCAAGAAGGTCAAGGACAAGAACTCGAACGTCAAGCTGATGGGCTTCGGCCATCGCGTGTACAAGAACTACGACCCGCGCGCCAAGCTCATGCAGGAAACCTGCAACGAAGTGCTGACCGAGCTGGGCCTGGAAAACGACCCGCTGTTCAAGCTCGCCAAGGAACTCGAGAAGATCGCCCTGGAAGACGAGTACTTCGTGTCGCGCAAGCTGTACCCGAACGTCGACTTCTACTCGGGCATCGTGCAGCGCGCCATCGGCATCCCCGTGCCGCTGTTCACCGCGATCTTCGCGCTGGCCCGCACCGTCGGCTGGATCGCCCAGCTGAACGAAATGATCGGCGACCCCGAGTACAAGATCGGCCGCCCGCGCCAGCTGTTCGAAGGCTCGCCCAAGCGTGACGTGAAGCCGATCTCGGCCCGCTGATCGACCGGCCGCGGAACCTCCGCCCCCTGAAAAAGCTGCCTCCGGGCAGCTTTTTTATTGCCCGTTCGGCATGCCCCTCCTCGCCAGCCGGCAACGAGGTCATCGCGCATCGCGATGGCAAGGGCTTCAAAACAGTAAGAAAATAGCCAACTCATCGCCAAACGCGATGCCCAAGCCCCCATGAGCACGTCCGAACGCAACTTTGCCCGCCGCATCGACCTCACGTCGCTGCAGCTGTTCGTGGCCGTGTGCGAGCTGGGCAGCATCGGGCGCGCGGCGGAGCGCGAGTTCATCGCGGCCTCGGCCGTGAGCAAGCGGCTGTCCGACCTGGAGGCCACGCTCGGCACCGCCCTGCTCTACCGCCATGCGCGCGGCGTCGACCTCACGCCGGCCGGCGAAAGCCTGCTGCACCACGCCCGCTCGGTGCTCTACAGCCTCGAGAAGATGCAGGGCGAGCTCAGCGAATACGCCGACGGCGTGCGCGGCCACGTGCGGGTGCACGCCAACATCTCGGCCATCGTGCAGTTCCTGCCGGAAGACCTGGGCGTGTTCTCGCGAGCCCATGAGGCCATCAAGATCGACCTCGAGGAGCACCTGAGCAGCGAAGTGATCCGCGCGGTGCAGGAAGGCGCGGCCGACCTGGGCGTGTGCCACGTGGCCGGCGGCGCGGGCGAATTGCAGAGCCTTTCCTACCGCCACGACCGCCTCGCGCTGATCGTTCCCGAGGGGCACGCGCTGGCCACGCAGGACACGATCGATTTCGTCGACTCGCTGGCCTTCGACCACGTCGGCCTGCACACCAACAGCTCGATCTACGTGGCGATGCATGAAGCGGCGCTGAGCGCCGGCCGCAGCGTGAAGCTGCGTATCCACGTCACGGGCCTGGACGCCATGTGCCGGATGATCGACAACGGCCTGGGCATCGGCGTGATGCCGCAGCGCGCCTTCGAACTCATGCACAACGGCATCGGCCGCGGCCTCGTGAGCGTGACGCTCAACGACGCCTGGGCGGCGCGCGAGATCCGGCTGGTGGCGCGCGACTTCTCCACCCTGCCGGTGGCGGCGCGCACGCTGGTGAACCACCTGCACGCGGCGGCCGATTCGGCCGACGCCACCGAACGACTCGCGGCCTAGACCGCGTCGACAGACAATCCATTTCCCCACGAAAGACAAGAGACCGACATGGCACGCACGCTCTACGACAAGATCTGGGACGAACACGTCGTCCACACCGAGGAAGACGGCACCGCGATCCTCTACATCGACCGCCACCTGGTGCACGAAGTGACCAGCCCGCAGGCCTTCGAGGGCCTGCGCGAAGCCGGCCGCAAGCTGTGGCGCATCAGCTCGGTGGTGGCCACCGCCGACCACAACACGCCGACCACCGGCTGGGAGCGCGGCTACGAAGGCATTGCCGACCCGACCAGCAAGGAACAGGTCACCACGCTGGACCACAACATCGCCGAGTTCGGCGCCGCCGCGTTCTTCCCGTTCCTGAGCAAGCGCCAGGGCATCGTGCACGTGATCGGCCCGGAAAGCGGCGCGACGCTGCCGGGCATGACGGTGGTCTGCGGCGACTCGCACACCTCCACGCACGGCGCGTTCGGCGCACTGGCGCACGGCATCGGCACCAGCGAGGTCGAGCACGTGATGGCCACGCAGACGCTGCTGGGCAAGAAGGCCAAGAACATGCTCGTGAAGGTCGAAGGCAAGCTGCCTTTGGGCTGCACCGCCAAGGACATCGTGCTGGCCATCATCGGCAAGATCGGCACCGCCGGCGGCACGGGCTATACGATCGAATTCGCCGGCTCGGCTATTCGCGACCTGAGCATGGAAGGCCGCATGACGGTCTGCAACATGGCCATCGAGGCCGGCGCGCGCGCCGGGCTGGTGGCGGTCGACGAGAAGACCATCGCCTACGTGAAGGGCCGCCCGCTCGCGCCCACCGGCGTCGAATGGGACCAGGCCGTGAGCTACTGGCGCACGCTGCAGTCCGACCCCGGCGCGACCTTCGACGCCGTGGTCGAGCTCGACGCCACGCAGATCCAGCCGCAGGTCACCTGGGGCACCTCGCCCGAAATGGTGGTCGAGATCAACGGCCGCGTGCCCGATCCCGACAAGGAAAAGGACGCCAGCAAGCGCAGCGCCATCGAGCGCGCGCTGGTCTACATGGGCCTGGAGCCCAACAAGGCCATGAACGACATCTTCATCGACAAGGTGTTCATCGGCTCGTGCACCAACAGCCGCATCGAGGACATGCGCGAAGCCGCCGCCGTGGTGAAGAAACTCGGCCAGAAGGTCGCGAAGAACGTGAAGCTCGCGATGGTCGTGCCCGGTTCGGGCGTGGTGAAGGAGCAGGCCGAGCGCGAAGGGCTCGATGTGATCTTCAAGGCCGCGGGCTTCGAATGGCGTGAGCCCGGCTGCTCGATGTGCCTGGCAATGAACGCCGACCGCCTCGAGCCCGGCGAGCGCTGCGCATCGACCAGCAACCGCAACTTCGAAGGCCGCCAGGGCGCCGGTGGCCGCACCCACCTCGTGAGCCCGGCGATGGCCGCCGCCGCCGCGGTGCACGGCCACTTCGTCGACGTGCGCACTTTTGCCTGATCTGGCCTGACCTGGAGACATCACATGCAGAAATTCACCGTGCACAAGGGCCTCGTGGCCCCCATGGACCGCGAGAACGTCGACACCGACGCGATCATTCCCAAGCAGTTCCTCAAGTCGATCAAGAAGACCGGCTTCGGCGTGAACCTGTTCGACGAGTGGCGCTACCTGGACGCCGGCTTTCCGGGCCAGGACCCGGCCAGCCGCAAGCCGAACCCCGACTTCGTGCTGAACCAGCCCCGCTACGCCGGCGCCTCGGTGCTGCTGGCGCGCAAGAACTTCGGCTGCGGCTCGTCGCGCGAGCACGCGCCGTGGGCCCTCGACCAGTACGGCTTTCGCGCGATCATTGCGCCGAGCTACGCCGACATCTTCTTCAACAACAGCTTCAAGAACGGCCTGTTGCCGATCGTGCTGCCCGAGTCGCAGGTCTCGCAGCTGTTCGACGAAGCCTTCGCCTTCCCGGGCTACACGCTGACCATCGACCTGGAACGCCAGGTGGTCGTGAAGCCCGACGGCCAGGAGTTCGCGTTCGACGTGCAGGCCTTCCGCAAGTACTGCCTGATCAACGGGCTGGACGACATCGGCCTGACGCTGCGCCACAAGGACAAGATCAAGGCCTTCGAGACCGAGCGCCTGGCACAAAAGCCCTGGCTCGCGCACACGATGATCTCGTGATCGGCGGCCTTTCCGTTTTCAAGAAAAAACCTCAGACCAACTTATGAAAATCGCAGTTCTCCCGGGTGACGGCATCGGCACCGAAATCGTGGCGGAAGCCGTCAGGGTGCTCGAAGTCCTCGACCTGAAGTTCGAGATGGAATCGGCCCTGGTCGGCGGCGCGGCCTACGAGGCGCACGGCCACCCGCTGCCCGAATCGACGCTGAAGCTCGCCAAGGACGCCGACGCGGTGCTGTTCGGCGCCGTCGGCGACTGGAAGTACGACAAGCTCGACCGCCCGCTGCGGCCCGAGCAGGCCATCCTGGGGCTGCGCAAGAACCTGGGCCTGTTCGCCAACTTCCGCCCGGCCATCTGCTACGAGCAGCTGGTGGGCGCCTCGAGCCTGAAGCCCGAGCTGATCGCGGGCCTGGACATCCTCATCATCCGCGAGCTGACCGGCGACATCTATTTCGGCCAGCCGCGCGGACGCCGCATCGCCACCGACGGCCACTTCCCGGGCGCTGAAGAAGCTTTCGACACGATGCGCTACTCGCGCCCCGAGGTCGAGCGCATCGCCCACGTCGCCTTCGAAGCGGCCCGCAAGCGCAGCAAGCGCGTGACCAGCGTGGACAAGGCCAACGTGCTCGAGACCTTCCAGTTCTGGAAGGACATCGTGACCGAGGTCGGCAAGGAGTACCCGGACGTCGAGCTCGACCATATGTACGTCGACAACGCGGCCATGCAGCTCGTGAAGGCGCCCAAGAAGTTCGACGTGGTCGTCACCGGCAACATGTTCGGCGACATCCTCTCGGACGAGGCCGCGATGCTCACCGGCTCCATCGGCATGCTGCCCTCGGCCTCGCTCAATGCGAGCAACCAGGGCCTGTACGAGCCCAGCCACGGCAGCGCGCCCGACATTGCTGGCAAAGGGGTTGCCAATCCTTTGGCTACAATCCTGTCCGCTGCCATGATGCTTCGCTTCTCCCTCAACCAGCCCGAAGCTGCCGACCGTATCGAGTCGGCGGTCAAGCACGTGCTCGCCTCCGGGCTGCGCACGGGCGACATCTGGTCCGAAGGCACGAAGCGCGTCGGCACCCGCGAAATGGGCGACGCGGTCGTAGCAGCCATCACCAAAAAGACGATTACCGGCTAACCGCAGCCCGCTTCGTCACGCCCTCCCCCGGCCGACGAGTCGGGGGCAAAAAAGACTGATTTTTTCTTTCTTCACTAAGGGCAAACTGAAATGGCGAACGCATCCAAGCAACCTCTGGTCGGCCTCGTGGGCTGGCGCGGCATGGTCGGCTCGGTCCTCATGGACCGCATGCAGGCCGAAGGCGACTTCGGCCTCATCGAGCCGGTCTTCTTCTCGACCTCGAACGCGGGCGGCAAGGCCCCGGCGATGGCCAAGAACGAAACCACGCTCAAGGATGCGAACGACATCGAGGCACTGAAGAAGTGCGACATCGTCATCACCTGCCAGGGCGGCGACTACACCAGCGAGGTCTTCCCCAAGCTGCGCGCCGCCGGCTGGAACGGCCACTGGATCGACGCGGCCTCCACGCTGCGCATGAACGATGACGCGATCATCGTGCTCGACCCCGTCAACCTGCCCGTGATCCAGAACGCGCTCGCCAAGGGCGGCAAGAACTGGGTCGGCGGCAACTGCACCGTCAGCTGCATGCTCATGGGCGTGGGCGCCCTCTACAAGGCCGGCCTGGTCGAGTGGATGACCAGCATGACCTACCAGGCGGCCTCGGGCGGCGGCGCGCAGCACATGCGCGAGCTGCTGACCCAGTTCGGCACGCTGAACGCCGAAGTGCGCGCCCTGCTCGACGACCCGAAGTCGGCCATCCTCGAGATCGACCGCAAGGTACTGCACAAGCAGCAGAACCTGAGCGCCTCCGAAATCGCCAACTTCGGCGCCCCGCTGGGCGGCTCGCTGATCCCCTGGATCGACAAGGACCTGGGCGACGGCATGTCCAAGGAAGAGTGGAAGGGCGGCGCCGAGACCAACAAGATCCTCGGCCAGGGCGCGGGCTTCGGCACCGCCGCCACGCCGGTCGATGGCTTCTGCGTGCGCATCGGCGCGATGCGCTGCCACAGCCAGGCCCTGACCTTCAAGCTCAAGAAGGACGTGCCGGTGGCCGACATCGAAGCGATGATCGCCGCCGACAACCCCTGGGCCAAGGTCGTGCCGAACACGCGCGAAGCCACCGTGAGGGACCTGACGCCGGTGGCCGTGACCGGCACCATGGACATCCCGGTCGGCCGCATCCGCAAGTTGGCGATGGGCCCCGAGTACGTCGGCGCCTTCACCATCGGCGACCAGCTGCTGTGGGGCGCGGCCGAACCGCTGCGTCGCATGCTGCGCATCCTGCTCGAAGCCTGATGCGGGCAGCTCAGGGCCTTGAAATACAAAAATGTTGCCAAAAGGCAACACAGGATGTCATCGGAAGTATGCGCGCACTGGGTAGATCAGGCGCATTGCCTTGTCAGTGCATGTTGATGATGCTAACGTCCTCTTACAAATTCAGGGCCTGAGCCGCCCCTATCAGCATGACAAGACATCTGTTGCCCGCGGCCCGCCCTTCGGCCGCCCGCCCCGCCCTGCCGTCGAATGGCTGGCGCCTTTCCATCCTGGGTGCCGCTGCGGCCCTGACGCTGGGACTGGCCAGCGCCGACGCCAGCGCCTTCGCGCTGGGACCGCTGCGGGTGCAGTCGGCACTGGGCGAACCGCTGCGCGCCGAGATCGATGTCACTGAAATGGCCGCCAACGAGGCGGAAGGCCTGAAGATCAACATCGCCACGGCCGAAGCCTTCAAGAACGCAGGCATCCCGTACAACGCGGCCCTCGGCGACGTGAAAGCCACGCTGCAACGCCGCGCCGGCGGCCAGTACGTGGTGCGCCTGGCCGGCAACCGTCCGCTCAACGACCCCTTCATCGACCTGCTGCTCGAAGCCAATGGCGCCTCGGGCCGCATCGTCCGCGACTACACCGTGCTGCTCGATCCGCCGGCCACGCGCCAGGCGGCAGCCGCGCCGGTGACGCCCATCGCACCGCAGATCGCCACGCCGGTCGAGCGCCCCGCGCCCGCCCCGCGCGTGCGCCGCGAACCCGCGCCTGCGGTCGCTGCAACGCCCGCACCCGCTGCGGCTGCACCGGCCCCTGCGGCCGCGCCGGCACGTGCCGCCGTTGCTGCCCCCAGCGGCGGCAGTGACGAGCAAGTCACGGTGCGCCGTGGCGACACCGCCGGCAAGATCGCCTCTACTCACAAGCCAGCCGATGTCTCGCTCGACCAGATGCTGGTCGCGCTGCTGAACGCCAACCCCGACGCCTTCGTCGGCGGCAACGTCAACCGGATGAAGGCCGGTGCCGTGCTCGACCTGCCGAACGCCGCCGCAGCGAGCGCCGTGCCGGCCGCCGACGCACGCCGCACGATCACCGCGCAAAGCCGCGACTTCGGCAGCTACCGCCAGCGCCTCGCCGAAAACGCCCCGACCACCAACGTGGCCGCCGCAAGCCGCCAGGCCTCGGGCAAGCTGCAGGCCAGCGTGGAAGACCGCAACGCCGCCGCCAGCGCACCCGACAAGCTCACGGTGTCGCAAGGCAACGCCGCCACGCGCGCCGCCGATGAAAAGGTCGCGCAGGCCCGCCAGGCGCAGGACAGCAGCAGCCGCGTCGCCGAACTCACGAAGAACATCAACGAGCTGAACAAGCTCAAGGCCGGCACCGGCACGGGCACGGGATCGTCCGCTGCGGCCGCCGCGCCCGCAGCGCCGGCCACCACGCCCGGCATCGCCGTTCCCGCACCGCTGACCGGTGCCACGACGCCGACGCCAGCGGTAGCGGCCGCTCCTGCGCCCGCCGCGGCCCCTACCGCCGCAGCCACCGCACCGGCAACGCCGGCGCCGGCAGCCGCACCAACCGCTCCCGCTGCAACGGCCCCCGTCGCCGCGGCCTCCGCTGCAGCACCCGCCGCAGCCGCCGCACCGTCGGCCACCGACGCAGCCGCCCTGCCCGTGGCAGCCGCAGCCAGCGCTGCAGTTGCAGCCGCCGCGCCCATCGTCGCTCCCAAGCCTGTGGTCAAGGCCGCACCGCCGCCGCCCCCGCCGGAGCGCAGCTTCCTCGACGAGTTGCTCGACAACCCGCTGATGCTTGCCGGCGCCGCGCTGATCGCGCTGCTGGTCGGCTTCCTGCTGTACCGCGTGCTGGGCCGCCGCCGCGAAGAGATGAGCGAAAGCGTGTTCCTCGAGAGCCGCATTCCCAAGGACTCGTTCTTCGGCGCCAGCGGCGGCGAATCGGTCGACACCAAGAACCGCGGCGACTCCACCGTGTCGTCGCTGTCGTACTCGCCGAGCCAGCTCGATGCGGGCGATGTCGACCCGGTCGCCGAAGCCGACGTCTACCTGGCCTACGGCCGCGACCTGCAGGCCGAGGAAATCCTGCGTGAAGCGCTGCGCCTGAACCCGGACCGCACCGCCATCCACCTGAAGCTGCTCGAAATCCACGCCAAGCGCCGCGATGTGCGCGCCTTCGACGGCCTGGCCACCGAAGTGCACAAGCTGACCAACGGTGCGGGCTCCGAATGGAACCGCGTGGTCGACATGGGCAAGGACCTCGACCCGGGCAACCCGCTGTACGAATCGGGCACGGGCACCGCGCGAGGCGCCAGCCAGGCCGAGACCGCCGCATTCGCCGGCGCGCTGGCCGCTGCCGCCAAGCCGGCTGCCGCAGTCGCAGCCGCCGTCGTGGCACCGCCGCCCCCGGCCGCACCGCCCGTGGCGTCGGCCCCGCCGGCCTTCATGCCCTCGGTCGCACCACTGGACTTCGACCTCGACCTGACCCAGCCGCCCGCACCGGCACCTGCTCCGGTGGGTGCCAGCCTGCCGAAGTCGGTCTACGCGCCGACGGCCGCGCCGGCCCCGCTGAGCAACGGCCACGCCGCAGCGCCTGTCGACCTTGAAAACGATTTCGACACGGCCCCCGGCGCGCTGACGGCCCACACCCGCCCCTCGTCGCTGAACGACGCGGAGCACAACACCCGCCCGGCCATGCTGCGCGACACGCTGCCTGCCGACTCGGGCTTCATCGAGTTCGACATGAGCGCCCTCGCCGGCCTCCCGGCCCGCTCCGCCGCCGCCGAAGCACCGCGCTCTGCGGCCGTGGCCACCTCGCCGTCCGCCCTGGACGACGACGGTGACGACAACCCGCACGCCGTGAAGCTCTCGCTGGCCCGCGAACTGCAGGCCATCGGCGACGTCGAAGGCGCGCGCTCGCTGGTCGAGGAAGTCGAAGCCGAAAGCGCCGGCGACCTCAAGTCGCAAGCCAAGCAGCTGCTCGCCGAACTGCGCTGAGCCGGTTGCCGACTGCCCTTCTGATCGCTTCGTGAGGCTGGCACTCGGCATCCGCTACAACGGCCAGGCATACGAGGGCTGGCAGAGCCAGCGCTCGGGCCGCACGGTGCAGGACAAGCTCGAAGCCGCCCTCGCGAAGTTCGCCGGCCTGCCCGCCGGCAGCCGGGTCAGCACGCTGTGCGCCGGCCGCACCGACGCCGGTGTGCACGGGCTGATGCAGGTGGTGCACTTCGACACCGACATCGAACGCGACCCGTTCTCCTGGATGCGCGGCACCAACCGCTACCTGCCCGACGACATCGCGGTGCAGTGGGCGCACCCGGTGCCCGACGAATTCCATTGCCGCGCCAGCGCCCTGGCGCGCCGCTACGTCTACGTGCTCTCGCAGTCGCCCGTGCGGCCCAGCCTCGATGCGGGCCGGGTCGGCTGGTCGATGTACCCGCTCGACGGCGATGCGATGCGCGCCGCGGCAGCGCTGCTGGTGGGCCGGCACGACTTCAGCTCCTTCCGCGCCTCGGCCTGCCAGGCCCTCTCGCCGGTCAAGGACCTGCGGCGCCTGGAGATCACGCGCGTGGGCAACGGCGAACGCTGCCGCTGGCATTTCGAGTTCGAGGCGGACGCCTTCCTGCACCACATGATCCGCAACCTGATGGGCAGCCTGGTGCGCATCGGCCGCGGCGACGAGCGGCCCGAATGGATCACCGAGGTGCTCGAGGCGCGCAGCCGCAAGGTGGCCGCGCCCACCTTTTCCGCCGACGGCCTGTACTTCCTCGGCCCGTTGTACGACGCCAAGTGGGGTCTGCCGGCCGAGGCCACGCTCCAGGGCGAGCGGGCTTCGTATGATGGCCCGCCATGACATCTCCCGCTCCTCTCGCCCCACGCACCCGCATCAAGATCTGTGGCCTCACGCGTGAGGCCGACGTCGACGCGGCGGTCGAGGCTGGCGCCGACGCGATCGGTTTCGTGCTCTACCCGAAGAGCCCGCGCGCCGTGAGCGTCGAGCGCGCCGCCGAGCTGGCCTCGCGCCTGCCGCCCTTCATCACGCCCGTGCTGCTGTTCGTGAACGCGGACGCGCCCGAAGTCCTGGCCTCCCTGGCCCGCGTGAAAGGCGCCATCGCGCAGTTCCACGGGGAAGAAACGCCCGAACAGTGCGAGGAAGCCACCGGCCCGGGACGCTTTCGTTACATGCGCGCCGCCCGGATTCCACTGGGGGCTGCCGGGGCCGGCTTCGACCTCGTAAAATACGCGTCCGATTACTCCCGCGCCCAGGCCATCCTGCTCGACGCCCATGTCGAAGGTTATGGCGGAGGCGGCAAGGCTTTCGATTGGTCACTTCTTCCACCCGCCGTCGACGCTCACCTCGTCTTGAGTGGTGGGCTCACACCTGCAAACGTGAGCGATGGCATTCACAGCCTGCGGACGCGCTGCAAGACGCTGTCCGTTGATGTGAGTTCGGGCGTCGAAATCGACGGTCCCGGGCACAAGGGCCTCAAGGACGCCGGAAAGATCCGGGCATTCGTCGCCGCCGTGAGAGCCGCAGATGCGGCGAACACTGTCAAAGCCTCGGCAGCCGACGCTTCGTCCTTCTCCAGTTAGCCGCCGCACCCGATCGCATTCGGGCTGCGGCCCATCGATCGAGAACCATGCAAAGCCAATTCCAGGACTACCAGCAACCCGACGCCAGCGGCCATTTCGGCCCCTACGGCGGCACCTTCGCGAGCGAAACGCTCACCCACGCGATCAACGAGCTGCGCGACGCGTATGCGAAGTTCAAGGACGACCCGGCCTTCCTGGCCGAGTTCCACTACGAGCTGAAGCACTTCGTCGGCCGCCCCTCGCCGATCTATCACGCAGCGCGCACCAGCCGCGAAATGGGCGGCGCGCAGATCTACCTGAAGCGCGAGGACCTCAACCACACCGGCGCGCACAAGATCAACAACGTGATCGGCCAGGCGATGCTCGCGCGCCGCATGGGCAAGCCCCGCGTCATCGCCGAAACCGGCGCCGGCCAGCACGGCGTGGCCACCGCCACCATCTGCGCGCGCTACGGCCTCGAATGCGTGGTCTACATGGGCAGCCAGGACGTGAAGCGCCAGAGCCCCAACGTCTACCGCATGAACCTGCTGGGCGCGACCGTCGTGCCCGTCGAATCGGGCAGCAAGACGCTGAAGGACGCGCTCAACGAGGCCATGCGCGACTGGGTCACCAACGTCGAAAACACCTTCTACATCATCGGCACGGTGGCGGGCCCGCACCCCTACCCGACCATGGTGCGCGACTTCCAGAGCGTGATCGGCACCGAGTGCATCGCGCAGATGCCCGCCATGCTCGCGGCCGACGGCATCACCGGCGAAGCGGAAGGCAAGCAGCCCGACGTGGTGGTCGCCTGCGTGGGCGGCGGCAGCAATGCGATCGGCATCTTCCACCCCTACATTCCGTTCGCGGGCACGCGCCTCATCGGCGTGGAAGCGGCCGGCGAAGGCCTGGACAGCGGCAAGCACGCCGCCTCGATCCTGCGCGGCAGCCCCGGCGTGCTGCACGGCAACCGCACCTACCTGCTGCAGAACGACGACGGCCAGATCACCGAGACGCACAGCGTCAGCGCGGGCCTCGACTACCCGGGCGTGGGCCCCGAGCACGCCTACCTGGCCGACATCGGCCGCGCCGAGTACGTCGGCATCACCGACGTCGAGGCGCTCGAAGCCTTCCACTACCTGTGCCGCACGGAGGGCATCATTCCCGCGCTCGAATCCAGCCACGCCATGGCCTACGCCCTGAAGCTCGCCAAGACCATGCGCCCCGACCAGTCCATCCTCGTGAACCTCTCGGGCCGCGGCGACAAGGACATCGGCACCGTCGCCGACCTGTCGGGCGTCGATTTCTACGACCGGCCCTCGATGCGCGGTCTGAGCGTGAAGGGAGGCAAGTGATGAGCCGCATTGCCGCCAAGTTCCAGGCCCTGCAAACGCAAGGCCGTCGCGCACTGATCCCTTACGTCACCGCCGGTTTCCCCTTCGCCGACATCACGCCCGAGCTCATGCACGGCATGGTCGAGGCGGGCGCCGACGTGATCGAGCTGGGCGTGCCCTTCTCCGACCCGATGGCCGACGGCCCCGTGATCCAGAAGGCCGGCGAGGCCGCGCTGGCGCTGGGCGTCGGCATGAAGCAGGTGCTCGCCATGGTGGCCGCCTTCCGCACGAAGGACACGACCACGCCGGTCGTGCTCATGGGCTACGCCAACCCGGTCGAGCGCTACGACCTCGTGCACGGCAAGAAGGCCTTCATCCGCGACGCGGCCGCGGCCGGCGTCGATGGCCTGCTGGTCGTCGACTACCCGCCCGAGGAGTGCGAGGACTTCGCCGCCGACCTGAAAGCCGCCGGCATCGACCTGATCTTCCTGCTGGCCCCCACCAGCACCCCCGAGCGCATGGCGCAGGTGGCGCGCATCGCGAGCGGCTACGTGTACTACGTGTCGCTCAAGGGCGTGACCGGCGCCGGCCACCTCGACACCGAGGCGGTCGGGCGCATGATCCCGCGCATCCGCGAGCACGTGAGCATCCCCGTCGGCGTGGGCTTCGGCATCCGCGACGCGCGCACGGCGCAGGCCATCGGCTCGGCGGCGGACGCCGTGGTCATCGGCACCAAGATCATTCAACTCATCGAAGACCAGCCCCGCGAAAACGTGGTGCCCACGGTGCGCGAATTCCTGGCCGGCATCCGCGAGGCGCTCGACGCCCTGCCGGCCGCCACAGCCAAGAACGCGGCTGGTCGATAATCACTGCCCTCACAAGGAGCCCCCATGAGCTGGCTTGAAAAACTGCTACCCGCCAAGATCGCACAAACCGACCCGTCCGAGCGCCGCCAGGTGCCCGAGGGCCTGTGGATCAAATGCCCGGCCTGCGAGACCGTTCTGTACAAGACCGACCTCGAGCACAACCAGAACGTCTGCCCGAGCTGCAGCCACCACCACCGCATCGGCGCCCGCGCCCGGCTCGATGCGTTCCTGGACGCCGAAGGCCGCTACGAAGTCGGCCAGGAAGTGCTGCCGGTCGACGCCCTGAAGTTCAAGGACAGCCGCAAGTACCCCGAGCGCCTGAAAGAAGCCCTGGAAAACACCGGCGAGACCGACGCGCTGGTCGTCATGGGCGGCTCCGTCCACAGCATCAGCGTGGTCGTGGCCTGCTTCGAGTTCGAGTTCATGGGTGGCTCCATGGGCAGCGTGGTCGGCGAGCGCTTCGTGCGCGGCGTCGAGACCGCCATCGAGCAGAAGGTGCCCTTCGTGTGCTTCACCGCCACCGGCGGCGCGCGCATGCAGGAAGGCCTGCTCTCGCTGATGCAGATGGCCAAGACCAACGCCGCGCTCACGCGCCTGGCGAAGAAGGGCCTGCCCTACATCAGCGTGCTGACCGACCCGACCATGGGCGGCGTGAGCGCCGGCTTCGCCTTCGTGGGCGACGTGGTGATCGCCGAGCCCAAGGCGCTGATCGGCTTTGCCGGCCCGCGCGTGATCGAATCGACCGTGCGCGTGACGCTGCCCGAAGGCTTCCAGCGCGCCGAGTTCCTGCAGACCAAGGGCGCGATCGACTTCATCAGCGACCGCCGCGAACTGCGCAAGACCATCGCCAGCACGCTGGCCATGCTGCTGCGCCAGCCGGCCGACGCGGTGCTCTGACCTTCACCGTAGCTCAGGCCTCGGCCTGAACGCCCGCACGCTGTGAAAGGCGATGCGGGCGTTTTGCTGTCTGGAGTGAACGTCCTCAGGCGCCGAGCCGGAACGCGAAGACCAGCAGGTTGCCCAGCACGATCGCCACCACCTGCAGCACCACGATGGCGGCCAGCGGCGACAGGTCGACCCCGCCGATCAGCGGAATGAAGCGGCGAAACGGCCGCACCAGCGGCTCGGCCAAGCGCGAGATCAGGTCGAGCAGCATCGGCGAAGCGCCCGGAATCCACGACAGCACCGCGTACACCACCAGCAGCGCCGTCAGGCCCGACACCGCCAGCTGCAGCAGGCCGACCAGCGACACCAGCGGCAGCGCCGTGATCCGCGCCAGGCTGCCGGCCAGCAGCCACAGCACCAGGAACTTGAGCATCACCAGCAGCCAGGCCGCGATCAGGCTCGCGAGGTCCCAGCGCTTCACCGCGGGCACGATGCGCCGCAGCGGCAGCACGATCCAGTCGGTGATGGCGAACACGAAACGCCCCAGCGGATTGCCGAAGGGCACGCGGTGGTATTGCATGTACAGGCGCAGCAGGCAGGCGCCGCCGAGCAGGCCGACGATCACGTCGAGAAGAAACGAGGGTATCTGGTACAACATGTCGGATGGGCAGGGAGGTGCGCACGCGCGCGACTGCTCCGATTCTGGACCACAAGCCTCGCCCCCGGCCACACCGCCCTACGGAACCCCATGCCTTTGCTCAGCGTCGTGCTCCCCACCTTCAACAGCGGCGAGTTCCTCATCGAGACGCTGCAGTCGCTGCAGGCACAGACCTTCACCGACTTCGAGCTGCTGGTCATGGACGACGCCAGCACCGACGGCACCTGGGAGCGCCTGGCCGCCTTCGACGACCCGCGCATCCGGCGGCACCGCAACGCCTGCAACGTCGGCCTGCCGGCCAACATGAACCTCGCGATGGCGATGGCCCGGGGCACCTACCTGGCGCGCGTCGACCACGACGACTGCGCCACGCCGGAGCGCTTCGCCAAGCAGGTCGCGTTCCTGCAAAGCAACCCGTCGGTCACCGTCGTCGGCAGCCAGCTCGAGCACTTCCAGGACCAGGCCGGCGTCACCGGCCTGCCGCTGGACGACGCGACGATCAAGGCCCGCATGGTGGAGGGCTACGACTACCTCGCGAACCAGAGCACGACCGGGCGGCTGGACTTCTACCGCGCGCACGGGCTGCAGTTCGACCCCAACCTCTACGCCGTCGACGACCTCGGGTTCTGGGTCGACTGCATGCTGCACGGCGCGCGTTTCGCGAACCTGCCCGAGCCACTGACGCGCTACCGCATCCACCCGGGCATGACCTCCCGCACCTTGCCGCGCGACCGGCTCTACGCCTCGAAAGACCGCATCTACCGGCGCCTGCTGCCGCTGGTCTTCCCGCGCCTGCGGGGCCGCGAGTGCGAACAGCTGCTGACGCTGTACCGCAACCCCGGCGACATGCCCCAGACGCTGGCCCACCTGGTCGACCTGCATCGCGCGGCGCACAGCGCCCTGTCCGAGGTCGACACGCGCTGGGGCCAGAGCGCCGGCGAGTGCCAGCAGTCGATCCTGAACCTGCTCAACCACGCGCGCCACGCGTTCCAGATGCAGGGGATACTGCGGCCCGAACACGCGACCGTCCTCAACCTGATCCTTCAACCCAGCTGACCGCGGCGACTGGCCCGGCCCTTTCAACGTGCGCATTCCTCTCTTTCCGCTCGGTACGGTTCTGTTTCCCGGCGGCCTGCTGCCGCTGCGTGTCTTCGAGGTCCGCTACCTCGACATGGTCGGCAAGTGCCGCAAGGCCGGCACCCCGTTCGGCGTCGTCAGCCTGACGAGCGGCGCCGAGGTGCGCAAGGCTGGCGCCGAAGCCGAAA
Organism: Variovorax sp. GW458-11-26-14-LB1; assembly: GCF_059423965.1. Lineage (NCBI taxonomy): Bacteria > Pseudomonadati > Pseudomonadota > Betaproteobacteria > Burkholderiales > Comamonadaceae > Variovorax > Variovorax sp. GW458-11-26-14-LB1. Next base: position 155,064 of record NZ_JBWKYW010000004.1, on the reverse strand, counting down.
GCTTTGCCGCCGTCGGCACGCTCGCCGACATCCGCACCTTCGACGCGCCGCAAAGCGGCCTGCTGCAGATCGAATGCGTCGGCACGCAGCGCTTTCGCGTGCGCAGCAGCGAGCTGCAGAAGCACGGCCTGTGGATCGCCGAGGTCGACGCCGTCGCCGACGATGTCGACCTCGAGATCCCCGACGACCTGCGCCACACCGCCACCGCGCTGCGCCGCCTGATCGACACCCTCGAAGAGCGCCGCCACGCGCAGGGCGACACCGTGCGCCTGCCGATCAGCGCGCCCTACCGCCTCGACGACTGCGGCTGGGTGGCCAACCGCTGGTGCGAGCTGGTGCCGATGCAGCTGGAACGCAAGCAGCGCCTGATGGAACTCGACAGCCCGCTGATGCGGCTGGAGCTGGTGAGCGACCTGCTGGCGCGTACCGGCATCACCGACTAGACACGGCCCGCTGCGAGATGAGCCCGGCGCCGGTCCGCTTCCACTCGATCCTGCTGCGCGCGGGCGCGGACGCCTTCGCAGACAACCACCGCGCCTACTGCGCCCGCTGGGGCTACGCGCACCGCCTGCACGCCATCGGCACGCCGCACAACAGCGCGCGCACGCTGCTGGTCTACAAGTACAGCGTGGTGAGCGCGGCATTGGCCGATGCGCCCGACGGCACGCTGCTGGTCTTCGCGGACGACGACGCGGCCTTTCTCGTGCCCCTGCCCGCGCCGACCGTGATCGGCGACGCGCCCTACTGGATCGCCGAGAACGAGCACAACCACCGCCCCGAAGGCAGCTGCTTCATGCTGCGCGCCGGCCCCGAGGCCGCGGCTTTGGTGGCTTCCGTGCTCGACCGCCTGCGCACCGCGCCCGACGCGGGCACCGACCGCTGGGCGCACCGGGAGCTCGAAGGCTTGGCGGCCCATCCGCACCACCAGCTCATCGACGGCCGGCACTACCCCAACCTGCTGTTCGCCCGCTTCGGCCACTACCTGCCGGAGGTCTCGGCCTTCGTGCTCTCGTTCAATCCCGCGGTCCACATCGATGTCCAGGACATGCGGGTGCGGGGCCTCTTCGTCGCGCACCTGAACACGGTGCTCGCGCGCGACGGCCAGCTCTACGACGACCTGCCGCCGGCACCCACGGGCCAGCCGGACTACGAAGTGCGCAACCCCGGCCGCCCCGTCGCCCTGCTGACCAGCTACACGCCCAACATCGCCGGCTATGCCACGCTGTCGGAACGCAACATCGCCGCGTACGCCGACCACCACGGCCACACCCACCACGTCTACCGCAACCTGCCCGCCGACCTGCGGGGCCGCGTGGCCGGCAACTGGATCAAGCCCCGGCTGCTGCTCAAGCACCTGGCCGAACACGAACAGGTCGCGTGGGTCGATGCCGACATCCTCATCCACGACCGCGCACGGCCGCTCGCGTCCCTGCTGCGTGGCCGGCCGGTGGCGCTGGCGCGCGACGTGTCGGGCTACGAATTCAACAGCGGCTTCATGGTGTTCTCGAACACGCCGGCCTGCATCGCCTACCTGGAGCGCGTGCAAGCGCTGATCGACGCCGTGCAGGACAAGCGCGGTGTCTACGCCTCGGGCGGTGACCAGGCCTTCTTCGTCGCCGCCTGGGCCGAGGCCGGCGGCGACGCGGTCATGCCGCGTTCCGACGGCGTGTCCTTCAATTCGCACCCCGCGCTGTACGACGGCGACAGCTTCATGCTGCACTACATGGGCTACCCGGATCGCCTGCGCACGCTGGTGATGCAGCACGACGCCCAACGGATCGCGCACCGCCACGCGGGCACGCCAGACGCCGCGACACCGCCGAACGGCTGAAAACGTTGAGGGTTAAGCTCTACTTTTGATAGCAATCCTCACAGAACTGACGGGCGCTTCAGGCCGATTCCGCTCAAGGCCGATGGGCTAAAATGCACGGCCCGCGCACACCCTCCCTCTTCTTGCTGCGCCCCCACACGCCTCCCATGTCCGACGAACAACTGCCCTCCTCTTCTCCCACGTCCACGGCCGACGACAACCAGCTCATCGTCGAACGCCGCGAAAAGCTCAAGCTGCTGCGCACGGCGCAGACCGAAGGCAAGGGGGTCGCGTTCCCGAACGACTTCAAGCCCGGCCACCGCGCCGCGGCGCTGGTCGAGCAGCACGGCGGCACCGAGCCGGAAGCCCTGGAAGCACAGGCCGTCGCCGTCAGCGTGGCCGGCCGCATGATGCTCAAGCGCGTGATGGGCAAGGCCAGCTTCGCGACCGTGCAGGATGCCACCGGCCGCATCCAGCTGTACGTGACGCGCGACGCCATCGGCGAAGAGGCGTACGCCGACTTCAAGCGCTGGGACCTCGGCGACATCCTCGGTGCCGAAGGCACGCTGATGAAGACCAAGACCGGCGAGCTGTCGATCAAGGTCAGCCGCCTGCGCCTGCTCACCAAGAGCCTGCGTCCGCTGCCCGACAAGTTCCACGGCATGGCCGACCAGGAGCAGAAGTACCGCCAGCGCTATGTCGACCTGATCACCGACGAATCGGCCCGTGTGCGCTTCACCGCGCGCAGCAAGGCCGTGAGCGCGCTGCGCGAGTTCATGGTGGCCAACGACTTCCTCGAGGTCGAGACGCCCATGCTGCACCCGATCCCGGGCGGCGCCAACGCCAAGCCGTTCAAGACGCACCACAACGCGCTCGACCAGGAGATGTTCCTGCGCATCGCGCCCGAGCTGTACCTCAAGCGCCTGATCGTCGGCGGCTTCGAGCGCGTGTTCGAGATCAATCGGAGCTACCGCAACGAGGGCATCTCGGTGCGGCACAATCCCGAGTTCACGATGATGGAGTTCTATGCGGCCTACTGGAACTACCGCGACCTCATGGACTTTACCGAGACGCTGATCCGCACCATCGCCGACAAGGCCGTGGGCACGCAGCAGCTCACCTACGGCGGCAAGGCCGTCGACCTCACGCAGCCCTTCGAGCGCCTGACGATCCGCGAAGCGATCCTCAAGCACACCGATGCGGGTGACGGCGTGGACGACACCGCCTGGCTCATCAACGCCCTGCGCAAGCTCGGCCTGAGCGAAGAAAAGGACAAGCTCTCGCAGCGCAGCCTCGCCAGCCTGCAGGTGATGTACTTCGAGGAGACCGTCGAAGAGAAGCTCTGGCAGCCGACCTTCATCATGGAGCACCCGACCGAGATCTCGCCGCTGGCGCGCGCCAACGACGAGCGCCCCGAGGTCACCGAGCGCTTCGAGCTGTACATCACCGGTCGCGAGTTCGGCAACGGCTTCAGCGAGCTGAACGACGCCGAAGACCAGGCCGCGCGCTTCAACGCGCAGGTGGCCGCCAAGGACAGCGGCGACGACGAAGCCATGTTCTACGACCACGACTTCGTGCGCGCGCTCGAATACGGCATGCCGCCCACCGGCGGCTGCGGCATCGGCATCGACCGCCTGATGATGCTGCTGACCGATTCGCCGAGCATCCGCGACGTGATCCTGTTCCCGGCGCTGCGCCGGGAAGGCTGACCCACCCGACGGGGACGCTGTCCATGACCGACTTTCTCTGGCAAGACCGCGACAAGAAGGAATACGTCTACCCGTTCAACCCCAGGCCCGAGTGCCTGGACATGATCCAGCGTCCTCCCACGGTCGCCCTCGACATCGGTTGCGGCTCCGGTGGCGTGGGCCACGAACTGCGCCGGCGCCACCCCGGTTGCGAACTCTGGGGCTGCGAGTTCAACGCCTCGGCGGCGCAGGTGGCGCGCGAACATTTCGACAAGGTCGTCGAGCAGGACGTGGAAAACGTCGACTTCGCCGCGATGGGCCTCACGCGCCCCTTCGACCTCGTGTGCCTGTTCGACGTGCTCGAGCACCTCGTCAATCCCTGGCAGCTGCTCAGCGGCCTCAAGCGCATCGTCGCGCCGGATGCGCAGATCCTGGTCAGCCTGCCGAACGCGTCCAACCTGCCGATGCTGTACGACGCCATGCGCGGGCATTGGCGCTACACCCACTGGGGCCTGCTCGACTTCACGCACCTGCGCTTCTTCACAGACTTCGACGCGCGCAAGATGTTCTACCAGACGGGCTTTCGCGTGATCGACCACCGGCTCGACTACCTCGGCGAAGGCCGCGGCATCTACGAGCGCCACCAGGCCGAGCCCTTCCCCCTGGTGCTGACGCTGGGCGGGCTCTCGCTGCAGGTCGCATCGGCCGACGACCTGGCGCGGCTGTGCGCCGACCGCAACCTTTATCTGCTCAGCCCGCACCACGGCGACTTCCGCGACGACAGCGAGCGCGAGATGGCGTCGAACAGCTACCCCACGACCTACACCTTCGGCGGCTGAAGCGCGGCGCGTGCCGCCCGCTCAGCCCAGGCGCTTCGACCGCGCGTCGACGTCCGCCATGTACACCGACCGGTAAGGCTCCCCGAGCCCCACGAAGTGCACCAGCAGGCTGTCGTCGCCCGCCAGGTGCGGCGGCGTGTTGATGCTCAGCAGGTCGGTCACGACCGCGTCGCCGATCAGGCCGTGTTCGCCCAGCACCACGTTCGTGTAGTACTGGTCGCCCTGGCTGGCGTACACGGTCGACTTGTCGTCGACGCCGGTGATGCGCTCCCACAATTGCGTGAGCAGTTCGAGGTTGCGCTCGGTGTGGCGGAACCCCATCACGCCCGAGTTGACGTCCCACGCGCCGATGTCCTTGGCGAACAGCAGGTCGCGGCCTTCGAGCAGCGGCTCGATGCGTTGGGCCTGGTTGACGAACAGGGTGTCGGCGTCGATCCAGACCACCCACTGGTGCTGCGCGAGATGCCGCTTCACGAGCCAGCTCTTCACCCAGGCGCCGCTGATCGACGGATCGAGTTCGTCCGGGATGCCGCGGTAGACGTGGTAGCCGCACCCGTGCCGCTCGCAGTAGCGCCGCACGTTGTGCTCCGACACGCGCGCGTAGTCGTTGATGTGGTGCGTGTAGAGCGTGACGAAGGCGATGGACGCCTGCGGGTTGACGCACGAATACGCGTCCTCCGAGATCGCCGGGTAGGCCGGCGGCGGCAGCACGGGCTCGCCGTCGATCAGCGCCGCGTTCACCCGGCGCACCAGCAGGCGCTGCAGGTTGGCGTCGTGCAGCAGCTCTTCCATCACGCGGCCTTCGGCATCCAGCTCCGGCAGGGCCGCCAGGTGCACCACGAAGATGCGGGCATGGAACCAGGTCGCGATGCGCCACGAGACGTTCACATAGCAGTCGCCGATGGGCCCGTTGCACGGCAGCAGGCCGGCCGGCTGCAGCAGCGCCGCCGCGTCGAGACGGGGCGTGACGCGCGCGACGACCTGGCTCGCCGCCCGGATGAGCGCATGCAACAACGCGCGGTTGGCCGCCGTGTTGCGCAGGATCATCAGGTTGCACAGCGGCAGGCCCTTGGGCCCGTCCACCACGAGCAGGTCGCGGCCTTCCAGGAGCGTTTCGACGGCCACCGGGTGGAACACCACCGAATCACCATCGAGAAAGAGCAGCCAGTCGCCCTCGTCGAGCCCGCGCAGGCGGCGCAGCATCTCGGCGTATTTCGCGCAGTCGCGCAGCGCGGAGTGCCCGGCGCGCTCGGTCTCCACCCAGGCATGGGGGTAGCCGAAACGTCGGCAGTAGTGGCTGTGGTTGCGCAGCACCGGCTCGTCGAGCCGGTCGAAGAAGGTCAGGCACAGCGGCATCGACGGCTTCCGGGTGGGGTGGTCATTGGGCCGCAGTCTATCGCGCGCTCCGGCCGACCCTCTACACTCTTGGGCCCTCCGATTTCCTGCTTGAATGAATCCCCTACGCACCCCGGCCATCGGCATCGATTTCGGCACTTCGAATTCCGCGGTCTCCTACGCCTCCCCCGGCGAGGCCGCGCGCCTGCTGCCCATCGAAGGCAGCGCCACCACCCTGCCGACCGCCCTCTTCTTCAACGCCGAGGACCGCAGCACGCATTTCGGCCGCGACGCCATCGCGCTGTACCTGTCCGGCGTCGAAGGCCGGCTCATGCGCTCGCTCAAGAGCCTGCTCGGCAGCCCGCTGATGCAGGAGAAAACCGCCGTCTACGACGGGCTGGTCAGCTTCGAGGACATCATCGCGCGCTTCCTGCACGAACTGGTGACGCGCGCCGAACGCGAGCTGGGGCAGCGCCCCGAGCGCGTGGTCATCGGCCGCCCGGTGCACTTCGTCGATGACGACGCCAAGCGCGACCAGCGTGCCGAGGAAAGCATGCGCCACGCCGCGCGTGCGGCCGGCCTGCGCGACGTGTCCTTCCAGTACGAACCCATTGCCGCGGCCTTCGACTACGAGCAGCGTGTCACGCGCGAGTCGCTGATCCTGATCGTGGACATCGGCGGCGGCACCTCCGACTTCACCGTGGTGCGCCTGGGCCCCGAGCGCATGGCGCGCCCCGACCGCGCCGACGACGTGCTGGCCACCAGCGGCGTGCACATCGGCGGCACCGACTTCGACCAGCGCCTGAACCTGGAGCGCGTGATGCCGCTGCTCGGGCTGCGCCACCTCGGCCCGAGCGGGCGCGAGGTGCCCAGCAAGGTGTTCTTCGAGCTGTCGTCCTGGCACCTGATCAACTGGCTCTACGCCCCGAAGGCCGTGCGCCAGGCGCGCGAACTGCGCACCAGCTACAGCGACCGGCAGCTGCACGACCGCCTGATGACGGTGCTCGAGGAGCGCCACGGCCACCGCATCGCCAGCGAGGTCGAACAGGCCAAGATCAACGGCTCGGTCAGCGATGCCGAGGTGCAGATCGACCTGTCGTGCATCGAGGTGGGGCTGGTGTCGGCGCTGACGCCGGCCGACATGGCGCAGCAGCTCGCAGCGCCGCTCGAGAACGTGGTGGCCTGCGCCCACGCCTGCGTGAAGCGCGCCGGCCTGCGCAGCGGCGACCTCGACGCCATCTACCTCACCGGCGGCTCGTCGGCCCTGCGCCCGTTCCAGCGGGCGCTGCGCGCGAGTTTCGCCGGCGTGCCGCTCATCGAGGGCGATCTGCTCGGTGGCGTGGCGGCGGGGCTCGCCTATTCGGCGCGCACGGCGGGGTGAGCCGCAGATGAAGTACCTGTCCGCGTACCCGCCCGCGCTGCTGGCGCAGGTGAGCGAGCTGATGGCCGCCGACAAGCTCGGCGCCCTGCTGCGCGGACGCTACGCCGGCCTGCACGACATCCGCACCGACCGCGCACTGTACGACTACGCCTGCGAGCTCAAGGGCGAGTACATGCGCAAGGCCGAGCCGCTGGCCAAGGCTGTGTTCGACAACAAGCTGCATGTGGTGCGCCACGCGCTGGGCACCCACACCACCATCGCGCGCGTGCAGGGCAGCAAGCTCAAGACCAAGCGCGAGATCCGCGTGGCCAGCCTGTTCAAGACCGTGCCGCTCGAATGGCTGCGCATGATCGTCGTGCACGAACTGGCCCACACGCGCGAGAAGAGCCACGACAAGCCCTTCTACGCACTGTGCACGCACATGGAGCCCGAGTACCACCGCTTCGAGTTCGAGCTGCGCCTGTACCTGACGCACCTGGAGGCGGGCGGTGCGCCGCTGTGGCCCGCGGCGGTGGGCGCGCCGGCCGCGGACTGACCCGGTACAGTCGTCGCCCATGACCCTGCCACGGCTGCACTTCACGTCACTGTCCGAAGACGCGGTCTGCGGCGACATCGTGCGGACCTACCGCCTGGCGGCCGAGCGGCTGGGCTACCCGACGAGCTACACGCCGGCGAACATCGACCCCGGCGCGATCAACATCCTGTTCTTCTTCTGGAATTTCCCCTGGCAGAGCCTCGAGCCGTTCCACCCGAATTGCATCGTCGTCAACTTCGAACCGATGGTCGAAGGCACGCATGCCTGGAACGACCGTTACCTCGACCTGCTCCCGCGCTGCTACCTGTGGGAGTACAGCAAGACCAACTTCCATCGCCACCGCGAGCTCGGCTACCAGAACGCCGACTACGTGCCGCTGGGCTGGGAGCCCGACGCGGCCCGCATCCTGCCGTTGTCGGAAGTCCTGCCCGAGGAGGAGCGCGACATCGACGTCTGCTTCTTCGGCTCGTTCACGCAGCGCCGGATCGACGTGCTGGAAGCGCTGATGGCGCGCGGCCTGCGCGTCGAGATGACGCGCGGCGGATTCTGGACCCAGGCCGAGCGCGAAGACCGCATGCGCCGCGCCAAGGTCATGCTGAACCTGCACAACTGGGAAGCGTCCCGCGTGGTCGAAACGCCGCGGCTGTCGATCCTGCTGCGCCATCGCAAGGCCGTGGTCTGCGAGCTCTACCCCGACAGCGAGATCGACCCCGCCTTCCGCGATGCGGTGGTGGGCGTGCCCTACGACCAGCTGGTCGACACCGTGGTCGCGCTGGTCGCCGATGCGCCGCGCCGCGCGCAGCTCGAACGCGACGGGCTCGACACGCTCGAGCGGGCCTTCGCGCCGCCGGACATCGGCCCCGCGCTCGAACGCTACTTCGCCTGGCGCGCCCAGCAGCCCGACCGCATGCCGCCTGTGGCGATGCCGCGCGTGACGGTCTGCCTGACACCCGACGGCAGCGGTGATGACTGGCTGCAGGACCTGCGCGACTGGACGACACAAGCCGACGTGGCGCTGGAATTGGTCGTGGTGGCGGCAGGCCTGCCCGCAGCAGCTGAAAGCGAGGCGCTCGCCATCGCCCCCGACCTGCGCTGGATCGCGCTGCCCATGGCCTGCGACCGCGCCACCCTGCGCAACCTTGCGCTCGCACAAGCCACCGGCGAGCACGTCGTCTTCGCCGATGCGGGCGACCGCGCCCTGCCCGGCCGCCTGCAGCGGCAGGCCGCGCTGCTCGCCGCCTGCCCGGACCTGGACATCGTCGGTTGCTGGAGCGAGACGCCCGCCGGACCGCTGAAATACGCCCAGCGGCACGACGAGATCGTGGCCGAAGCGCTGGGCCCCGAGCCGCTGCGGCTGTCGGCCTGCCTGGTGCGCCGCGGCTTCCTGGAACGCACCGGCGTGCGCCACGACCCCGAGTTCGCTGTCCACGATGCGCTGCAGATGCTGTGCCGCTGCATCGTGGCCGGTGCGCGCTTCGCGGTCATTCCCGAGCTGCTGCACCGCGCGGCACCGGTCGCGCCGCCGGCCGACCTCGCGCAGGCCGCCTCGCTCGCCATGCGCGCGCGGCGCGCGGTGCTGCGTCACCTGCTGCCGCGCAGCCGTGTGGAAGACATCGACCTCATCGCCCAGCTCTACGCGCACCTGTGGCCGCCGCAGCGCGACTTCGCCGAACAGCTGCTGCGCACCGTGGCGCACGCCTGCGCCGCGCCCGCCGGCATGCCGCGAATCGACGCTGAAATGCTGACGCGCGCGCTGCGCACCGAAACCCTGCGGCTGCTGCAGGTGTTCTTCCAGGCCGGCCTGGCCGACAAGCCCTGGCTGGAGTCGCTGTTCGAGACGCCCGAGGTGGCCGCGTTGCTCGGCCCCGCGGCGAATCAGCTGCCGGTGCGGCCCTTCCGCGACTGAGCGCCGGCCAGCAGGCGTTGCGCCTGCAAGTAGCGCGTCGAGGCCGTGAGCGCCTGCCAGTCGAGCGCTTCGTCGCCCGGCAGCAGCGACCGGCGCCGCGCTTCGCTGGCCGCATCGCCCTGCCAGCGCCCGTCGGCCGCCGCAGCCGTGAAGCCGTCGAGCATCTCGTCCAGCGGCCGGCCTTCGCCGATGCTCTGGTTACACAGCAGCGCGAGGTCGCAACCCGCTGCAAGGGCCGCCAGCACGGCGTCGGTGTAGCTCAGCAATTGGCCGTCGATGTAGCGACCGGCCTCCATGCTCAGGTCGTCGCTGAACACCGCGCCGTCGAAAGCGAAGCGCTGGCGCAGGATGTCCTTCAGCCATTTTTTGGAGAAGCCCGCCGGCCGCTTGTCGACCTTCGGGTAGATCACGTGGGCCGGCATCACGGCCGCGAGCGTGCCCGCCAGCCAGTCGTAGGGCCGCGCGTCGTCGGCCAGGATGGCCTTCAGGCTGCGCCGGTCGACCGGAATTTCGACGTGCGAATCGGCCTGCACGAAGCCATGCCCCGGAAAGTGCTTGCCGCAGTTGCGCATGCCCATCTGCAGCATGCCGTGCATCACGCTCTTGGCGAGCAGCGCGACCACGCGCGGGTCGCGGTGGAAGCTGCGGTCGCCAATCACGCTGCTGCCGCCGTAGTCCAGGTCGAGCACCGGCGCGAAGCTGAAGTCGACGCCGCAGGCGCGCAACTCGCCGGCCAGCACCTGCCCGGCCGCAGTGGCGACCTGCGTGGCGCGTAGGGCATCGTGCATCCACAGCTCGCCCAGGCTGCGCATCGAGGGCAGCCGTGTGAAGCCGTCGGTGCGAAAGCGCTGCACGCGTCCGCCTTCGTGGTCGACGCAGATCAGCAGATCGGGCCGGATCGCCTTGATTTCGGCGTTCAGCGCGGTCATCTGTGCGCGGTCCTGCCAGTTGCGGGTGAAGTGGATCACGCCGCCCACATGCGGGTTCGCGAGGCGCCGGCGGTCGGCGGTGGTGAGTTCGGTGCCGGCCACATCGATGAGGAGCGGCGCGTGGTTCAGTTCGGTCATGTCGGTCGATCGGTCGGCAAGGCGCAACGGCGCCGGAGATTCGTTCAGGCCTTTTCCACCACCACGAAGCTGGCGGCGTACTCGGTTTCGTCGGTGACGGTCACGTGCGCCGTCAGGCCCTGCGCCTCGAACCAGTCTTTCAGCTCGCCGTGCAGCACGATCACCGGCTTGCCGCTGCGCAGGTTGGCGATCTCGCACAGGCGCCAGCTCATCGGCATGCGCATGCCCAGGCCGATGGCCTTGCTGAAGGCTTCCTTGGCGGAAAAACGCGTGGCGAGGTAGCTCAGGCCGCGCTTGGGCCAGCGCGCGGCGCGGGCCTGCCAGATGGCGAACTCGGCGTCGCTCAGCACCCGGCGGGCGAAGCGTTCGCCCTGGCGCTCGAAGGTGGCCGCGATGCGGCGCACGTCGCAGATGTCGGTCCCGATGCCGTAGATCATGCGGCGTCGGTGATGCAGCGCAGGTAGTCGCGCGTGGTCGCGGCGTACCCGAGTTCGAGCGCATCGGCGACAAAAGCATGGCCGATCGACACCTCATGCACACCGCGCACGGCGCGCAGGAACGGCGTGAGGTTGTCGCGGCTCAGGTCGTGGCCGGCGTTGACGCCCAGGCCCGCCGCATGGGCGGCCTGCGCCGCGTCCACGTAGCGCGCGAGCACGGCGGCTTCCTGCGGCGTGCCGCGCGAGGCAGCGTAGCCTTCGGTGTAGAGCTCGACGCGGTCGGCGCCCACGGCCTTGACGGCGGCCATCATCTCGGGGATCGGGTCCATGAACAGGCTCACGCGCACGCCCAGCGCCTTGGCTTCGGCGATCAGCGGGCGCAGGCGCTCGGAGTCTTCCGGGAAGCTCCAGCCGTGGTCGCTGGTCGACTGGGTTTCGCTGTCGGGCACGAAGGTGGCCTGGTGCGGCTTGAGCTCGCGCACGAAGTCCATCAGGTTGTGGAAGGGGTTGCCTTCGATGTTGAACTCGATGGCCGGCCAGTCCTTGGCGAGCAGTTCCGACAGGTCGCTCACGTCGTGCGCGCGGATGTGGCGCGCGTCGGGCCGCGGGTGCACGGTGATGCCCTGCGCGCCCGCGGCCAGGCAGGCCTGGGCGGCGCCCACCACGCTCGGGATGCCGAGGTGGCGCGTGTTGCGCACCAGGGCCACCTTGTTGAGGTTGACCGACAGGGCCGTGGTGGTGCGAGGGAGGGAGGACGAGGTATCGCTCATGGACGCAATCGCTTTCTTCTCTTCGTTCATTCGCCGCCCGCGCCGGCCCGGAGGTCGTCGGTGGGGGTGACGGCAAGCCAGTGACAGTAGCCGCCGAGCGTCGTCCTGTCGATGTCGCCGGGCGCCATGTGATCGTAGGCGCCGGCACGGAAATGATGCTTGGACCAGTATTGGTCGGTGTGCCAGCCGTGGATATGCAGCACGTCGCCGCCCAGCCTGCGGTCGGTGTACGGCAGGTGGTCGAGCAGGCCCAGCGAGCAGCGCTGGGGGTAGGTGCGCCGCAGCGCCAGCTCGCCGGCGTACATGGTGAGCACGTTCTTGCACCAGCCGGGCCACTCGCCCTGGAAATCGCGGAACTCCTCGTCGAGCAGCTTGTGGCAGTAGTCCAGCTGGGCCTGCACGAAGTTGCCCACGAACTCGGTCGGCCCCAGCACCGACGCGCCGACGTTGTGCAGCCCCGAATGCGGAAAGCCCCAGCGCGCGCTGCATTCGGAGAGCTTGCGGCGCACCTCTTCCTGGTACGCATAGGCGCCGAAGCCGAAGCACAGGCCGGTCGGCTCGAAGCTGGCCAGCGCCGGCGTGACGAAGGTGTCGCAGTCGGTCTTGAGGATCGCGTCGTAGTTGCGGCACACGGCGAGCACCGCCGGGTCGCACAGGTTCGCGATCGAATTGATGTAGCCGTAGCCGGCCCATTCGGCGTGCTGGTCGGCGTAGGGCAGGCCCGGAATCACGACGATCCGGTCGTCGGCGGGCAGCTGCGCGATGACGTTCGGGTGGCACACCGCGATCAGCTCACCGCCGCGCGCGAAGACGCCGGAGACGATCATGCTCCGGTACAGCCAGTGGAACTCGTCGACGATTTCTTTCTTGTCGTCGACGTAGACAAGGACACCCAGACGCATGGCTTCGGTTCTCAGGTTGGCGTTTCGATCGATCGTGCGCCGGGCTAGAGCGCTTGCAGGTCTCTCATCATCTGCCGCGTGCGCAGCGTGGTCACGCCGCAATGGTAGTTGAGCAAGGCCCGCAGCTGGTTGCGCAGGGCACTGTTGCTGCCGGCGTTCATCGTCGCGACCTCGCGCAGGGTGGCGGTGAACGGCGTGCGGTCGTCGAGCACGCTCTGCAGCACCTGCCAGTCGGCACCGGCCAGCGCGGCCTCGTCCTTGGCCGCCTGGCGCAGGCCGGCTTCGGGCACGAGGGTGTAGCGCGTGCGGGCCGCCAGCGGCTCCAGGGTGAGCGTCTGCACGTCGAGCGAGGGCAGCAAGCCGACCGAACGCAGCAGCAGCAGCTCGAAGGCGCGCAGCGCGGCGGCCTGCGTCGCGGCCTGGGCGCCCGCGTGGTCGCCGGCCAGCACCTGCACCACGCCGGCGTAGGCGTCGAACAGCGCCTCGTGCGCGTCGTCGCGCGCCAGCAGGCGCAACAGGAGTTCGTTGACGTAGTAGCCCGAGAGCAACGCCTCGCCGGTCGGCATGACGTGGCCGCCCATCCATTCAGCGCCTTTCAGCGTGCGGATCTCGGCGTCGCCGCCGTAGTTGAGCTGCAGCGGCTGCAGCGGCAGCAGCACGGGACGGAAATTGGAACTCGGCCGCTTCGCCCCCTTGGCCACGAGCGCGATGCGCCCGTGGTGGCGGGTGAAGACCTCGAGGATCAGGCTCGACTCGCTCCAGTCGTAGCGATGGAGCACGTAAGCCGGTTCATGCGAAACGCGATGAGCGGCGGCCACTTCATTCGTAGCCGAACGAACGGACGCGGGCTTCGTCGTCGGCCCAGCCGGAGCGCACCTTCACCCACAGCTCGAGGAACACCTTGGCGTCGGCCAGCTTCTCGAGCTCGACGCGGGTTTCCATGCCGATGCGCTTGATGCGTTCGCCCTTGTCGCCGATCACCATGGCCTTGTGGCCGTCGCGCTCGACCACGATGGTGGCGGCAATGCGCAGCAGGCGCTTCTGGCCCTTCTTCTGGGGCGGCTCTTCCTCGAACTTGTCGATGATGACGGTCGAGGTGTAGGGCAGCTCGTCGCCCGTGAGGCGGAAGAGCTTTTCGCGCACCAGCTCGCCGGCGAGGAATTTCTCGCTGCGGTCGGTGAGTTCGTCCTCGTCGTAGAACCAGGGCTGCTCGGGCAGGTATTTCTCGCAGATGCCGAACAGGCGCTCGACGTCCTTCGAGTTCTTGGCCGACATCGGCACGAACTCCGCGAAGCTGTGCTTGGCCTGCATCGTCTGCAGCCAGGGCGCGATGTCGCCGCGGCGGTGCACGTTGTCCAGCTTGTTGGCCAGCAGCACGGTCGGAATGCCCTTGCCCAGCAGCTTGAGCACGCGCTCGTCGGCCGGCGTGAAACTGCCGGCCTCGACCACGAACAGGATCAGGTCGACGTCGCCGACCGCACCCTGCACGGTCTTGTTGAGCGACTTGTTCAGCGCGTTGGCATGCAGGGTCTGGAAACCCGGCGTGTCGACGAACACGAACTGCGTGGCGCCCAGCGTGCGCATGCCGGTGATGCGGTGGCGCGTGGTCTGCGCCTTGCGCGAGGTGATGCTGATCTTCTGGCCGACCAGCGCATTGAGCAGCGTCGACTTACCCACATTGGGCTTGCCGACGATGGCGATCAGGCCGCAATGCTGCGGCCCGGTGGCAGGCGTGTCGCCTGCGGTGTCTTCGGGTCCCGCTGCGGGATTGGTTACATCGTTCATTCTGATTTCACGCGGCGCCGCGTGCCTTGAGCCGGATCAACATGGCGGCCGCGGCAGCTTGCTCGCCGGCGCGGCGCGAGCCGCCGATGCCGCGCTCGCGAAGGCCCAGCTCGGGCACCTCGCACTCGACATCGAAGGTCTGCTTGTGCGCTGCACCCAGCGTCGCTGCCACGCGGTACACCGGCAGCTTCATTTTGTGGCCCTGCAGCCATTCCTGCAATTCGGTCTTCGGGTCTTTCGCGGCGGCTTCCATGCGCGGATTGATCTCGACCGCCTCGTAGAGCCGGTGCACCAGCGCCTGCGCGGCGGCAAAGCCGGCGTCCAGGTAGACCGCGCCGATCAGCGCTTCGAGCGCGTCGGCCAGGATGGAGGGCCGGTTCGGGCCGCCCGAGCGGGCCTCGCCTTCACCCAGGCGCAGCAGCGGCGACAGCGCCAGTCCCAGCGCGAGCCGGTGCAGCGTGTCCTGCTTGACCAGGTTGGCCCGCACGCGCGACAGGTCGCCCTCGGGCAGTTCCGAGAGACGGATGTACAGCAGGTGCGAGACGGCCAGGTTCAGCACCGAGTCGCCGAGAAACTCGAGGCGCTCGTTGTGGTCGGCCGAGAAACTGCGGTGCGTGAGCGCGAGCTGGAGCAGGCGCGGGTCCGAGAACGTGTACTGAAGGCGCGCCTGCAGCGCGACGAGGCTGCCGTCCACCTTCTTGTTCGACACCGCGGTCAGCGGGACGCGCCCTTGTATTTGAGCGTCAGGTAGGCCGGCCCGAACAGGGGGATCTCGCGCTCGTACGCATACGACACGACGACCTTGTCGCCCACCTTCTTGATCTCGAGGTCCCGACCGCTGACCGACTTGAAGTCGTCGATGGCCTGGGCACGGTCGAAGATCGCGCGGATCTCGGGCACCGTGGCGCCTTCCTTGGCCTTGTTGGCGGCCTTGTCGATGGCCTGCCATTCGATCAGCGTCGGAATGACCTGCGCGACGACGACGCCCACGCAGCCCAGCACCGCCGCGACGAACACCAGGCCGATGAACGAGATGCCGCGCTGGTGCGCGGCACTGCCACGGACGGACCGACTGTTGGTTCTCATGCCCTCTTACCCCTCGAACAGTAACGTTGACTGTTGATTAATTATTGAAACGGACCGATGCGACCGAGATCGCCGAAGTTCATCCAGACGAAGAAGGCCCTGCCCACGATGTTCTTGTCCGGTACGAATCCCCAGAAACGGGAATCGGCCGAATTATCGCGGTTGTCGCCCATCATGAAGTAGTTGCCTTCGGGCACCTTGCACACCACGCCCTCAACCGAGTAGCGGCAGTTCTCGCGGAACGGGAAGTCGCTGGCACCCGGCACGAAGGCGGGAGCGTTCTCATCGTTGAGGATCTTGTGCTGCTTGCCGCCGAGGTCTTCGTCGAATTGCTTCAGGATGCGCATCGACTCGCCATCGAGGTAGTCGGCGATCGGGGCCTTGCCCACCGGCTGGCCGTTGATCGTGAGCTTCTTGTTCAGGTACGCCACCTCGTCGCCCGGGATGCCGACCACGCGCTTGATGTAGTCCATGCTGGGCTTGGGCGGGTAGCGGAACACCACCACGTCGCCGCGCGCCAGCGGCGTGCCGTCGGTGAGCTTGGTGTTGACGACCGGCAGGCGCAGGCCGTAGGTGAACTTGTTGACCAGGATCAGGTCGCCGGTCAGCAGCGTGGGCATCATCGAGCCCGAGGGAATCTTGAAGGGCTCGTACAGGAACGAGCGCAGCAAAAACACCACCAGGATCACGGGGAACAGGCCCGCCGTCCAGTCGAGCCACCAGGGCTGCATCAGCAGGCGCTCGCTGGCCTTGGCGTCGGTGGTGTCGACCTGGGTGATGCCTTGCCCCGCCAGCCGCGTGTTGCGTTCGGCGATGGAGCTCTCGAGCGTGGCGGCGGCGCGTTCGCGCTGCGGCAGGAAGTAGAAGCGCTCGGCCAGCCAGTAGACCCCGGTGACCACCGTGGCCACGAACAGCAGCAGCGCGAAGTTGCCTTCGAGCGCGCCGAAATACCAGGCGCCGACGTAGCTGGCGAACGCCGCGAGAACCAGGGTGGTGAGGTATGCCATGTTCGTGGTGATCAGTCTTCGACTTGCAGAATCGCGAGGAAGGCCTCTTGCGGGACTTCGACGGAGCCGATCTGCTTCATTCTTTTCTTGCCCGCCTTCTGCTTCTCGAGCAGCTTCTTCTTGCGGGAGATGTCGCCGCCGTAGCACTTGGCGAGCACGTTCTTGCGAAGTGCCTTGATTGTCTCACGCGCAATGATCGTGACCCCGATGGCCGCCTGGATCGCCACGTCGTACATCTGGCGCGAAATGATCTCGCGCATCTTCGACACCACCGCCCGGCCGCGGTACTGCGACTGGCTGCGGTGCACGATGATCGACAGCGCATCGACCTTGTCGCCATTGAGCAGGATGTCGACCTTCACCACGTCGGACGCACGGTACTCCTTGAACTCGTAGTCCATGGAGGCGTAGCCGCGGCTCACCGACTTCAGCTTGTCGAAGAAGTCGAGCACGATCTCGCCCAGCGGCATCTCGTAGGTCAGCATGACCTGGCGGCCGTGGTAGGCCATGTTCAGCTGCACGCCACGCTTCTGGTTGGCCAGCGTCATGACGGAGCCGACGTATTCCTGCGGCATGTACAGGTGCACGGTGACGATGGGCTCGCGGATCTCCGCCATCTTGCCGACGTCGGGCATCTTGGACGGGTTCTCGACCATGATGACTTCGCCGTCGTTGCGCACCACCTGGTAGACCACGCTGGGCGCGGTCGTGATCAGGTCCTGGTCGAACTCGCGCTCCAGGCGCTCCTGCACGATCTCCATGTGCAGCAGGCCCAGGAAGCCGCAGCGGAAGCCGAAGCCCAGCGCCTGGCTCACTTCGGGTTCGTAGCGCAGCGACGAATCGTTGAGCTTGAGCTTCTCGAGCGCGTCGCGCAGCGAGTCGTACTCGCTGGCTTCGGTCGGGTACAGGCCCGCAAACACCTGCGGCTGGATTTCCTTGAAGCCGGGCAGCGCCTCGGTGGCCGTGGCGGCCGCGCCGCCGGTGCCGGGCCGGATCAGCGTGACCGTGTCGCCGACCTTGGCCGCCTGCAGCTCCTTGATGCCCGCGATGATGTAGCCCACCTCGCCGGCTTCGAGCGACGCGCGTGCTTCGTTGGCGGGTGTGAAGACGCCGATGCTGTCGGCGTTGTACATCGCACCCGACGCCATCATCTTGATGCGCTCGCCCTTCACGAGGCGGCCATCGACCACGCGCACCAGCATCACGACGCCGACGTACGGGTCGAACCAGCTGTCGATGATCATCGCGCGCAGCGGGCCGTCGGGATTGCCGCGCGGTGCGGGCATGCGCGCGACGATGGTCTCGAGGATGTCGTCGATGCCGACACCGGTTTTTGCGGAGCACGGAATCGCGTCGGTCGCGTCGATGCCGATCACGTCTTCGATTTCAGTGCGCGCGTTGTCGAGGTCTGCATTCGGCAGATCGATCTTGTTGAGCACCGGCACCACTTCGACGCCGAGGTCGAGCGCGGTGTAGCAGTTGGCCACCGTCTGCGCTTCAACGCCTTGCGATGCATCGACGACGAGCAATGCGCCTTCGCATGCCGACAGCGAGCGGCTCACTTCGTACGAGAAGTCGACGTGGCCCGGCGTGTCGATCAGATTGAGGTTGTAGACCTGTCCATCGCGTGCCTTGTAGTGCAGCGCGGCGGTCTGTGCCTTGATGGTTATCCCACGCTCTTTTTCGATGTCCATCGAGTCGAGCACCTGCGCTTCCATCTCGCGTTCCGCGAGGCCGCCGCAACGTTGGATCAAACGGTCTGCGAGCGTCGACTTGCCATGATCGATGTGCGCAATGATCGAAAAATTTCTGATGTGATTCATCAACGGGAACGCTTAAGTACTTGAATTGGCTCGGGCGCCGAGGGGCGGGGCCAAGAAAAAAGGGCGCGTCTTCTGGAGACGCGCCCTGAACCAACAAGCAATGGCAACTGCAGTAGTTGGAACTTCATTGTAGGCAAAAAGGGAAGCACGTACATCCGGGAACAGGGTCCAAAGGGCTCGTTGCAGGTCCACAACATCAAAGATACTCACAACTTATCAACAGGATCGGTGGAGCAGTAGCTGAACAACTTGTGGGCGATCTGTGGAGCACCGGTGGACGGCTGTGTGACATCTCGCATCGTGAAGGCCGTCGCCCTCTTTATGCGCTGACTGGCCGCCAGGAGCTGTCTATTCTACCGAAATTCGTCCTTAGCCCTTTTATAAGTTAGTGAACGCAAACAAATCTTGTAGTTTTCGAGGCCCCGGATTTTTTTAGAGGCCGGCACCGAAGCGTCGTAAACACCTCGAAAAAATGGCCCCAAACCCGACTGCCGGGTGGGGCCACTTGACGCCGCCGCCGTATCAGCGTGCGGGTCGGATCAGGGCGTACTGCGCCCAGTCGCCCCGGCGGTAGAGCACGCTGAGCGACTTGGCCTTGTCCGCCTTGGTGACCGCCGCCTCGAATTCGCGGGCATTCGCCACCTCGAGATTGCCCACCGCGAGGATGACGTCACCCTCACGCAGGCCGGCCCGTGCCGCGGCGTCGTTGGCGGCATCGACCTTCACGCCGCCCTTCAGCTTGAGCTCTTTCTTCTGCGCATCGCTGAGGTCGCTGACCGCGAGGCCCAGCGACTTGAGGGCCGCGGAAGCAGACGGCTTCGCAGCCGGCTCATCGCGGTCGGTCGCGCGCTTGGCGGGCTTGTCCGGCTCGATCTCGGCGATGGTCACGCTCAAGTCGCGCGAGCTGCCGCGGCGGAACACGGTCAGCGTGCTCTTGGTGCCCGGCTTGGTGTTGCCCACGAGACGCGGCAGGTCGCTCGGCTTTTCGATCGCCTTGCCGTCGAACTTGGTGATGACGTCGCCCGGCTCCACGCCGGCCTTCTCGCCCGGCGACCCGGCTTCGACGCCGCGCACCAGCGCGCCCTGCGCCTTGCCCAGGCCGATGGCTTCAGCCACGTCCTTGGTGACCTGGTCGATCTGCACGCCGATGCGCCCGCGCGAGACGCGCCCCGAGGTGCGCAGCTGCTCGCTGACGCGGATCGCCTCGTCGATCGGGATCGAGAACGAGATGCCCATGAAGCCGCCCGAACGCGAATAGATCTGGCTGTTGATACCCACCACTTCGCCGCGCATGTTGATCAGCGGGCCGCCCGAGTTGCCGGGGTTGATGGCCACGTCGGTCTGGATGAACGGCAGGTACTCGCCGGTGTCGCGCTGCTTGGCGCTCACGATGCCGGCCGTGACGGTGTTCTCCAGGCCGAAGGGCGAGCCGATCGCCATCACCCACTCGCCCACGCGCAGCTTGGAGATGTCGCCCACCTTCACCGCGGGCAGGCCCGTGGCTTCGATCTTCACCACGGCCACGTCGGTGCGCTTGTCGGCGCCGATGATCTTGGCCTTGAACTCGCGCTTGTCGGGCAGCGTGACCAGTACCTCGGAGGCGTCTTCCACCACGTGTGCATTGGTCATGACGTAGCCGTCGCCCGTCAGGATGAAGCCCGAGCCCACGCCGCGCGGACGTTCTTCTTCCTGCTGCGGACGGTTCGGACGCGGCCCCTGGCGTGGCGTGCCCGGCAGCGGCTGGCCGAAGAAGCGGCGAAAGAACTCCTGCATCTCCTCGTCCATCTCGCCGTTGCCGCCGCCGCGCTGCGCGACCTTCTCGACGGTGCGGATGTTGACCACGGACGGACCGACCTGGTCGACCAGGTCGGTGAAGTCGGGCAGCGTGCGCGTCTGCGCATGCACCGACTCGACCGGCAGGAAAGTGGCGCCGGCCGTCAGCGCCAGCGCAAAGGCCAGCAGACCGGAACGAAGCTTGTGTCCCTCGACTTTGAACATCATCGGTTGTCTTTCAAAAAGAACAGAGCTGCAAATAACGACAGAGGCTATGAGTACCCGGCGCCGGCTTGGTTCAGCCCGAACGCCTGCACGGCGTCAGCGCACCGCCCGTCAGCGCGTGCGCGCGAGGCTCTGGGCAAAGGCATTGAGCGTCTGCTGCGGCACCTCGCCGACCGCGGTCAGCCACCAGTCGCTGGCCGGTGCGGGCAGTCGCCGACGGATCGCGTTGGTGGCACCGATGGTCAGCACGCCATCGCTGGGCGTGCGCGCGGGGTCGTAGCGTTCGATGAAGAGCGAGACCGTCGCCAGTCCGTCGGAGAAGGTCCACTGGACGGTGGTTGCCTCGGGCTTGGGCGGCTTGCCGTCGCCGGCGGGCAGCGCGGGGCGCCGGAAGAAGCTTCGGGGCTTGAATCCGGCCACGGGTGTGCGCAGCATCCAGCCTTCGTCCTGCGCGGTGCTGCGCTCGAGTTCGAGCTTCTCGATGCGGTAGCCGTTCGTGTTGGCCATCATCTGCGCGAGCGCTTGCGCCTTCACGGGCGCATCGAGCTGCAGCTCGGAAAACGCCGACTGCTCGACCACGCGGGTGTCGCTGTCGACGGTCTGGAGCTTCACCACAAGGCCGGAGCGGCGCTCGCTCCAGATGCGGTAGCCGAAGCGCAGGCCGTCGCGCGGCACCAGCTGCACCACGTCGGTATCGAAGCCCGCGACGCGGTCCTTGCCGATCGCGCGCACGTCGTAGTAGTCGCCCACCGACGAATCGGGCTTGTCGGGCAGATTGGGGAAGAGGTCGAGGTTCTCGCGCTTCTCGACCTTCACGACCTTCGCCTCGGGCAGGAAGGTCATCACGTTGCGGTTGCGCCGGAAGGTCGAGCGCGGCGGGCCCGACAGCGCTTCGATGCGCTCCAACTGGTGATCGCCGTCGCGCACATGCCAGATGCGCGCGCTCGACAGGTCTCCGCCCGGGGCCGACACCACGAAGGTGCCCACGTAGCTGCGCTGCCGTGCGCCCGCATGCATGCGCTGCAGCCATTCGGTCACGCCCATGGCCGGCGGTTCGTCGGTCTGCGCCGAGGGCACGCTCTTCGTGTTCGCCGCACCGTAGCGGGTCTGCGCGGTGGCCATCTGCCCCAGGCAAAGAACAGCAAACGCGAGCACCAGGGTGCGTGCGGAAATCGGCATGTGAACAACGGTCATTGCAGGCGGCGACGGTCGCGCAATCAGCGCGTGGGGCCCTCGAAGGTGGCGTTGCGCAGGAAACCGGACGGCATTTGCGACGCACCACCGGCCTGCTGGTGGGCTTCGAGCAACTGGTCAAGGCGCGGATCGCGCAGCATGACTTGCGGATTGCCATTGCCGACCAGCACGCGGGTTGGCGTCAGAGCGCCGCTGCCGGGCGCCGCGCTGCCACCGGCCGCGGCCGCGAGCACCGAGTTCGCCACGGGCGGCTGCACCGCGGCCAGTTGGGCACCGCCGTTCGGCACCGCGGCACCGTTGCCGACCAGCGTCCAGCTGATGGCCGCCACGGCCATCAGCGACGCGGCACCGGCCACCAGCTTCCAGCGGAACACCGGCTCGTTGGCCGCCTCGGCGCGTTGCCGCACAGGCATCGCAGCCGGCACGGCGGCCAGCGGTGCCACGGCCGCAGGCGGCGCCGCCACGACCGGCTCTTGCGCCAGCCGCTGTTGGAAACGCGCCAGGAAGGCCGAGGTGTCGCTGCAGCGCGAATGCGCCGACGAGCGCAGCACATCGCCCACCACGTGATAGGCGTGCCAGGCGTCGCGCGAGTCGTCCTCGGCGCAGACGGATTCGATCGCACGCGCGAACGCCTCACCCTGCAAATGGCCGTCCGCCAGCGCGGACACCTGTTCCCGAACCGTCATCGTCTGATTCATGTCATTCACCTGCTGATCTACCAACGCTTGCCGGACTGGTTGTCCAGCAGCGGCTTGACCCTGGCCGAAATGGCCTCACGCGCCCGGAAAATACGCGAGCGCACCGTGCCGATCGGGCAATCCATGACCTCGGCAATCTCTTCGTAACTCATCCCCTCGATCTCGCGCAGCGTGACCGCCTGGCGCAACTCGGTCGGGAGCGCTTCCATGGCAGCCTCGACGGCACTGGCGATTTCATTCGCCGCCATGACCGATTCGGGGGTTTCATCGCTGGTTGGTTCGTTTCCAGGACGGTAAGTTTCATCTTCGTCGTCCGAGGACGAACGCAGTGCACTTTCGGAGACGGTCGGATCGCGCTTCATGTCCACCAGCGCCTTCTTGGCGGTGTTCACGGCGATCCGGTACAGCCAGGTGTAGAACTGCGCCTCGCCGCGGAACTGGTGCAGCGCGCGGTAGGCCCGGATGAAGGTCTCCTGGGCGATGTCCTCGATCAGGTCGACATCGCGCACCATGCGCCCGATCAGCCGTTCGATGCGGCGCTGGTACTTGATGACCAATAGCTCGAACGCCTTCTGGTCGCCCGCGACGGTGCGCTGGACCAGCTGGAAATCGACCTCACCCGGGCGCGGCGCCTGCGCCGCCTCATCGGGCAGCGCGGACTCCGGAGGCACGGGAGGCAAAGAAGTGGTCATCGAAACGGGTCAGGGCGCGTCGGCCGGAGCGGTCGCGCGCCAGGGATCGCCGGCCGGCTCGGCCGCCGGGGGCCGCGCATAGACCGCGCGGCGCACGTCGCGCCAGCGCTCGGGCATGGCCCGCTGCTCGAGCCAGACCCATCGCGCCGCGCGGCCGGGTTCGGCCAAGCGGACCAGCAACAGCGACTGGAAATCGAGCGCCACCACGGCGCGCGCGGCGAGCACGCCGCGCGTCGGATCGGCACCGGTCAGCGACCAATGCGATCCATCGAAATGCAGCGTCGCCGCACCGTCGCGCCGCAGGCCGAAACCTGCCGCGACACCGGAAAAGACGACGCTGAGAAGCAGCAGCAACTGGCGCCAGCCATTGCTATCGAACAGATAGCAGGCCGCGCCCGCGCAGCAGACGCCCAGGGTCCAAAGGGCCAGAAGAATCCGGGTCGCGCCGCGGGTGCGCCCCACCGGATAGGTCACCGACGGTGCGCTGTGCATGGGAGAGCGACGCTCAAGCGCGCTTGAACACCAGCGTGCCGTTGGTGCCGCCGAAGCCGAAGTTGTTCTTGACCGCGACATCGATCTTCAGATCGCGCGCCTCGTTGGCGCAGTAGTCGAGATCGCACTCCGGATCCTGGTTGAAGATGTTGATCGTCGGCGGGCTCTTCTGGTGATGCAGCGCGAGCACCGTGAACACCGATTCGATGCCGCCCGCGCCGCCCAGCAGGTGGCCGGTCATGGACTTGGTCGAATTGACGACGAGCTTCTTCGCGTGATCGCCGAAAGCCAGCTTGACCGCGTTGGTCTCGTTGAGGTCACCGATCAGCGTCGAAGTGCCGTGCGCGTTCAGGTACTGGACCTCGTCGGCGTTGACACCCGCATTGGCCAGTGCCATCGCCATCGAACGGCGCGGGCCGTCGACGTCGGGCGCGGTCATGTGGTACGCGTCGCCGGTCATGCCGAAGCCAGAGACCTCGGCGTAGATCTTGGCGCCGCGCGCCTTAGCGTGTTCGTACTCCTCGAGCACCAGCACGCCAGCGCCCTCGCCCAGCACGAAGCCGTCGCGGTCCTTGTCCCACGGGCGCGAGGCTGTGGCGGGATCGTCGTTGCGGGTGCTCAGCGCGCGAGGCGCGGTGAAGCCGCCGATGCCGAGCGGAGAAATGGTCGATTCAGCGCCGCCCGCGATCATGACGTCGGCATCGCCGTACTCGATCATGCGCGCCGACGTGCCGATGGCATGCAGGCCGGTGGTGCAGGCGGTCACGACGGCGATGTTCGGGCCCTTGAAGCCGTACTTGATCGAGACATGGCCCGAGATCATGTTGATGATCGACGCCGGCACGAAGAACGGCGAAATGCGGCGCGGGCCGCGGCTCGCGTACTCGCCGTGCGTCTGTTCGATCATCGGCAGACCGCCGATGCCCGAGCCGATGTTGCAGCCGATGCGCACGGCCTTTTCATAGGACAGCGCTTCGCCGGTCGGCAGTCCGCTGTCCTGCACCGCCTGGATGGCGGCGGCGAGTCCCAGATGAATGAAGCGGTCCATGTGACGCGCTTCTTTCTCCGAGATGTATTGGGTGATGTCGAAACCCTTGACCTCACCGGCGAACTTGCAGGCGAAGGCGCTTGCATCGAACGCGGTGATGTTCGCAATTCCCGACTTCCCGGCCAACAGGTTGGTCCAGGATTCGGTTGCGGTGTTTCCGACAGGAGCGATGCAACCGAGTCCGGTCACGACGACGCGGCGTTTGGTCATGCCGGCAAACCTTTCTGGAAGCGCTGAGCAGCTGCCGAGCGGCGCGGGCGGTTGAAAAAAGAGCCGCCGGCCGTCGTTGCAGTGTCAGCTGGCCGATCAGGCCTTTTGATTCTTGGTGGCGTAGTCGACGGCGTTCTGCACCGTCGTGATCTTCTCTGCGTCTTCGTCCGGGATCTCGATGCCGAACTCGTCTTCGAGTGCCATCACGAGTTCGACCGTGTCGAGCGAGTCAGCGCCGAGGTCGGCCACGAAAGCCTTTTCGTTCGTCACTTGGGACTCTTCCACGCCGAGCTGCTCGGCGATGATTTTCTTGACACGTGCTTCGATATCGCTCATTTGATTCCCTCTAAGGGTTGTAGGTAACTGGTGGATTTTAGCCGGGCGGCCCGTGGCATTTGCCCCGCGCTCCGGTACGGAAAAAGATTGCGCCTTTCGGCTACATGTGCATGCCGCCGTTGACGTGCAGCTCCTGCCCCGTCACGTACGAGGCCTGCGGCGATGCGAGGTAGGCCACCGCATGCGCGATGTCGGCCGGCTTGCCCAGGTGGCCCAGCGGGATCTGCGAGAGCAGCGCCTGTTGCTGGGCTTCCGGCAGGCTGGCCGTCATGTCGGTTTCGATGAAGCCCGGCGCGACACAGTTGACCGTGATGTTGCGGCTGCCGAGTTCGCGGGCCAGCGCACGGGTCATGCCCGACACGCCGGCCTTGGCGGCCGCGTAGTTGGCCTGGCCGGCATTGCCGGACGCGCCCACCACGCTCGTGATGCTGATGATGCGGCCATAGCGCTGTTTCATCATCGGGCGGATCACCGCGCGCGAGAGACGGAAGACGGCCTTGAGGTTGGTGTCAAGCACCGCGTCCCAGTCGTCGTCCTTCATGCGCATGGCGAGCGTGTCGCGCGTGATGCCGGCGTTGTTGACCAGCACGTGGATCGCGCCGTAAGCCTGCACGATCTCGTCGATCAGGGCTTCGACGGCAGCACCGTCGTTCACGTCGAGCGCACGGCCGCGGCCGTCGAACGCGCTCAGCGCCTGGGTGATCTTGGCGGCGCCGTCGTCGGTGGTGCCGGTGCCCACGACCTTGAGGCCGCGCTGCGCGAGTTCGAGCGCAATGGCAGCGCCGATGCCGCGCGTTGCGCCGGTGACCAGGGCGACCTGGCCTTCGAATTTGGGAGTGCTCATAAGAGAAAGAGTATCGGGGCCTGGCGGCGTTCAGCCGGCGAGCGATTGTCGGACGTCCGCGAGGGTGGCCGGGTCGTACACCGACGCGGCTTCCAGTTCGGGGGCGATGCGCTTCACCATGCCGGCCAGCACCTTGCCGGGACCGCACTCGATGATGGCGGTTGCACCGCGCAGTTTCAAGGCCTGAACGCTCTCGACCCAGCGCACCGGACCGGCAGCCTGGCGCACCAGGGCATCGCGGATGCGGCCGGCATCGGTCTCGACGGCCACGTCGATGTTGTTGAGCACCGGAATCTGCGGCGCGGCCAGCGCCACGCTCGCGAGCTTCTCGCGCAGGGCTTCGGCCGCGGGCTTCATCAGGCTCGAATGGAACGGCGCCGACACCGGCAGCGGCAATGCGCGCTTGGCACCGTTGGCCTTCAGCAGCTCGCAGGCCTTGTCGACCGCGGCCTTGCTGCCGGCGATCACGGTCTGCATCGGATCGTTGAAGTTCACGGCCTCGACCACTTCGGCGCTGCCGGGGCCGAACGTGGCGGTGGCTTCGGCGCAGCCGGCGACCACCTTGTCGGACGCCATGCCGAGGATCGCCGCCATCGCGCCGACACCGACCGGCACCGCCTGCTGCATGGCCTGCGCACGAAAACGCACCAGCGGTGCGGCCTGCGAGAGCGTGAGCACGCCCGAGGCCACCAGCGCCGAATACTCGCCCAGCGAATGACCGGCGACCACGGACGGCGTGGCGCCGCCTTCAGCCAGCCAGGCACGCCAGGCGGCCACGCCAGCCACCAGCATCACGGGCTGCGTGTTGGTGGTGAGCGCCAGTTCTTCCTTGGGGCCGTTCTTGATCAGCGCGCCGATGTCCTCGCCCAGCGCTTCAGAGGCTTCGCGCAGGGTCTCGACCACGGCCGGGTGATCGCCCCAGGCGTCGAGCATGCCGACCGCCTGCGAGCCCTGACCCGGAAAGACAAAAGCAAAGGATTTCATTGTTGTTTCTTCGTCACCGCGCCGACGCCCGCTCCGGGGCGCCGCGACGCACTACAAATTCAATAGCACCGCGCCCCAGGTGAAGCCACCGCCCACGCCTTCCAGCATGAGGGTCTCACCCTTCTTCACCTTGCCCGATCGCACGGCTTCGTCGAGCGCCAGCGGGATCGAGGCGGCCGAGGTGTTGCCGTGCTCGTGCACCGTGACGACCAGCTTCTCGCGCGGCAGCTTCAGCTTCTTGGCCGTGCCTTCCATGATGCGGATGTTGGCCTGGTGCGGGATCAGCCAGTCGATGTCGGCCTCGGTCTTGCCGGCCTTGGCCAGCGTGGCGCGCGCGGCGTCTTCGAGCACGCGGACCGCCAGCTTGAAGACAGCCTGGCCGTCCATGTGCAGCAGCGGCGTGCCGAGCACGTTGCCGCCCGACACGTGGCCGGGCACGCACAGGATGCCGACGTGCTTGCCGTCGGCATGCAGGTCGCTGGCCAGGATGCCGGGCTCGTCGGAGGCCTCGAGCACCACCGCGCCCGCGCCGTCGCCGAACAGCACGCAGGTGGTGCGGTCGTTGAAGTCGAGGATGCGGGAGAACACTTCGGCGCCGATCACCAGCGCGCAGCGCGCGGTGCCCGTGCGGATCATCGCGTCGGCCACCGTCAGTGCGTAGACGAAACCGCTGCAGACCGCCTGGACGTCGAAGGCCGGGCAGCCGGCAATGCCGAGCTTGTGCTGAAGGATCGCGGCCGACGACGGGAACACCATGTCGGGCGTCGAGGTCGCGACGATGATCAGGTCGACATCGCTCGCCTTGCGACCGGCGGCTTCCAGCGCGTGTTTCGCGGCTTCGAGGCCGAGATCGCTGCTGCTGACATCGGGCGCCGCGAAGTGGCGCGCGTGGATGCCGGTGCGCTCGACGATCCACTGATCGGAAGTTTCGATGCCGCGTGTCGCCAGATCCTTGGCAAGGTCGTCATTGGTGACGCGGCGGGGGGGCAGGTAGCTGCCGGTGCCGGTAATGCGCGAAAAAGGGGTCATCAAGCGTGAAGGGCTGTCGCGTCGGCCGGCGCCGCCGACTCCTGCCGCGCGAGCAAAGGCGCGGCGTGGGCGATGCGGGCCCGCACGCGATCGAGCAGGTTGTTGCGAGCGGCATCATAAGCGCGATCCAACGCATGGCCGAAAGCCACTTCGTCGGCCGAGCCATGGCTCTTGAACACCAGCCCGCGCAGGCCCAGCAAGGCCGCGCCGTTGTAGCGACGGTGATCCAGACGACCTTTGAACGCTTTTAGAACCGGGTAAGCAACAATAGCCACCAGTTTCGTGAGAATGCTTCGCGAAAACTCGACACGAATGAACTCGCCAATCATCGACGCGACGCCTTCGCTGGCCTTCAGCGCCACGTTGCCGACAAATCCGTCGCATACGACGATGTCGGTCGTGCCCTTGAAAATGTCGTTCCCTTCGACGTTGCCGTAGAAGTTCAGATCCTTGGAGTTGGCAGCTGCACGCAGCAGTTGGCTGGCCTTCTTGATGGTTTCGCTGCCCTTGATGGCTTCTTCGCCAATATTGAGTAAGCCGACCGAAGGCGATTCGTTGCCGGTCAATGCCGAAACGAGCGCCGAGCCCAGCACGGCGAACTGGAGCAGGTCTTCGGCGTCGCAATCGACGTTCGCACCGAGATCGAGCACGGTGGTCGCCCCGCCCTTCACATTGGGCAGCTGCGGCGCGATGGCCGGACGGTCGATGCCATCGAGCGTCTTGAGAAGATAGCGTGCGATCGCCATCAATGCGCCCGTGTTGCCGGCAGATATGGCCGCTTGCGCCGCGCCATCCTTGACTTGCTGGATCGCGACGCGCATCGAAGAGTCCTTCTTCTTGCGCAGGGCGATTTCGATGGGATCGTCCATGCCGACCACTTCGCTGGCCGGCACGATGCGGGCGCGCGGATGGTCGGCAAACCCCGCCAATGCGGCCGGTGCACCGACGAGCAGCAACAAGGCTTCGCTGTGCCGCTCGAGAAACGCGCGGCAGGCCGCGAGCGTGACACGCGGCCCATGATCACCCCCCATGCAATCCACGGCGAGCGTGATTGCGGCGGGCGCAGCAGTGAGTTCGGGAGAAAAAGGCGCAGCCATCAAAACAAAGGCCCGACGCTACAGCAAAAGTAGCTTCGGGCCTTGGCCTTGGGATTCGAGATCAGGCTTCGGACTTGTTCTTGAGCACCTGACGGCCGCGGTAGAAACCGTTCGGGCTGATGTGGTGGCGCAGGTGCGTTTCGCCGGTGGTGGGCTCGACAGCGATGCCGGGCACACCCAGGGCGTTGTGGGAACGGTGCATGCCGCGCTTGGAAGGCGACTTCTTGTTTTGCTGGACGGCCATGATGGCTCCTGGACGGTTAGGTGGGTGACTGGATGCGGGCTCAAGCGGTGGCAATGAGGCGAAAGCTCCGGCGGCATGCATGGAATGCCACGTTCTGCCTTTGCCTTGTATGCATTGCTGCTCACGGCGGCGCGCGCGAAGCCCATGATTATAGCCCAGCCAAAGAGAAAGGGCTACTTGCCCTCTTCGGGCTTGCGCGGACGCAACGCACCGAGCACGGCAAAGGGGTTCGGCTTGGCCTCTTCGGCCGCCTGGAAATCGTCGTCGCTGGAGGACAGGCGCACCGGCGTCGGGCACACGTCGTGGACCGGCATGACGGGGATTTCCATCAGCAGCTCGTCCTCGATCAGCCCGCGCAGGTCGAAGTCGCGGCTGACGACCAGCAGGTCTTCGTCGGACTCCTCGTCTTCCGCCTCGGCCGTGGCCTCGTCGGCCACGAAGCGGAACCAGCGGTCCACGAACAGTTCGGTATCGACCGGCGACAGGCAGCGCTGGCAGACCAGCGGCACGGTGGTTTCGACGTCCAGATGCAGCCAGGGCGTTGCCTTGCCGTCGGCGCCGGGGCGCTCTTCGCCGGTCGCTTCCCAGCGGACCACGGCATCGGTGGCCGGCGTCGCCAGTTCGGCGACCAGGCGTGCGAAACCCGGGACCGGATCGGCACCATCCAGCGTGGCAGCCGCCGCGGTGAACGCGGGCACATTGAGCCTTTCGGGGGCAAATTCTCTCTTCATCCGTCCCAGTCTAGCGCGCCGGCCGGCCTCCCAGGCGAGCAACCCGTCGAGCCGGTCGGGTCCGGTCGCTCACGCACAATCGCTGCATGCAACGCACCGTGATCCTCGCCTCGACCTCGCGCTACCGGCGCGAACTGCTCACCCGCCTCCATCTGCCCTTCGAGGTGCACGCCCCCGACGTCGACGAAACCCCGCTCGACGGCGAAACGCCCCGCGCGCTGGCCGAGCGCCTGGCGCTGGAAAAGGCCAATGCCGTGGCCGCGCGCTTTCCCGACGCGGTGGTGATCGGCTCCGACCAGGTCGCCGACCTGGCGGGCGAAGCGCTCGGCAAGCCCGGCGACCACGCACGAGCCACCGCCCAATTGCGCCGCATGCGCGGCCAGACGCTGATCTTCCAGACCGCCGTAGCCGTCGTCTGCCATGCGACGGGCTTCGTCCAGCGCGACATCGCCCCCGTGCGCGTGGTGTTCCGCGACCTCTCGGACGCCGCCATCGAGCGCTACCTATTAACAGAGCAGCCCTACGACTGCGCCGGCAGCGCCAAGAGCGAGGGCTTCGGCATCGCCCTGCTCGACGCCATCGACAGCGACGACCCCACCGCGCTGGTCGGCCTGCCCCTGATCCGCACCTGCCGGATGCTGCGCGCCGCGGGGGTCGACCTGCTGTGACCACCCCAGGCAAGCTCTACCTCGTCCCCGCGCCGCTCGATTTCGGCTGCGACCTCCAGGCCCCGCTGCAGGACGCCCTGCCGCTGGGCACGCTGCAGGCCGCCGCAGGCATCACGCACTGGATCTGCGAGAACGCCAAGTCGGCCCGCGCCTACCTGAAGCGCATCGACGCCGTCGTGCCGCTGGCCGCGCCGCTGCAGGCGCAGAACATCCAGGAACTGCCGCGCGAGGTGCACAAGAAAGGCGACCACGCCGGCCAGTTCGACGCCCGCCCGCTGCTGGCCGCCGCACTCGAAGGCCACGACGTCGGCCTGCTGAGCGAAGCCGGCATGCCCGCCGTGGCCGATCCTGGCTCGTCGGTGGCGCGCGCCGCGCACGACCTGGGCATCACCGTCGTGCCGCTCACCGGACCGGTGTCTTTGCTGCTGGCCCTCGCAGCAAGCGGCCTGAACGGACAGAACTTCGCCTTCGTCGGCTACCTGCCGCAGGACGGCGGCGAACGCCAGGCGCGCATCCGCGAGCTCGAGGCGCTCGCACTCAAGACCGGCCAGACGCAGCTCTTCATCGAAACGCCGTACCGCAACGCCGCCCTGCTGCAGGCGCTGGTGCAGACGTTGCAGCACAACACCCGCCTCGCCGTCGCGCGCGGCCTGACGCTCGCCACCGCGCAGGTGCGCAGCGAGACGGTGAAAGCCTGGCGCGCCGCCAAGCCGCAGGCCACGACCGACGAGCGCCTGCCCGCCGTGTTCGCGATCGGGCGCTGAGGGTGGGGCCGGGCGTCACGGCCGGTACGCGCTGGGCGTCGCGCGCCCAGTTCTTCGCGTCGGGCTTCATCTTCGCGACCTGGGGCGTGCACGTGCCGACAGTCAAGGCGCACTACGCCATCGACGAGGCGCAGCTCGGGCTCGCCATGCTCGCGGCCGGCGCCGGCGCGATGGTCGGCCTGACCAGCGCCGGGCGCTGGATCGGCCATCACGGCCCGCGCCGCATGGCCGCGCTCTGCGGCTGCGTCTACGCCCTGCTGATCGCCGGCCTCATCGCGATGCCCGGCTATGCCGCGCTGCTGGGCCTGCTGGCGGTGTTCGGCCTGGTCACCAGCGTGTTCGACGTGGCGATCAACACCGAAGCCGCGCAGCTCGAATTGCGCGGCAATCAGCCGTTGATGAGCGGCATGCACGGCATGTTCAGCCTCGGCGGCATGGTCGGCGCCGCGAGCGGCAGCGCGGCGCTGGCCGCCGGCATGGCGCCGCAGACCCACTTGTGGACGGTGGCCGTGGTGATGATCGGGCTGGTCGCAATCGCGTCGACGCGCATGCTGCCCACGCCGGCCGCACCCGCCGACGGTGCGGCTGCGGCGGACCACGGCTTTCGTCTGCCACGCGGCGTGCTCGCGGTGCTCGGCGTGCTGGCCGCGCTGGGGCTGATCGCCGAGGGCGCCATCTACGACTGGAGCGTGCTCTACATGCAGCAGGAGCTGGGCAGCCCGCAGCAGCAGGCCGCGCTGGCCTATGCGAGCTTTTCCGCCGCGATGGCGGCTGCGCGTTTCGGTGGCGACGCGATGCGCGCCCGCTTCTCACCCACGGCCTTGCTGCGCGGCAGCGGCCTGCTGGCGGCGGGGGCGATGACGCTGGTATTGCTGACCGACCTGCCCTGGCTCGCCTTGCTGGGCTTCGCTGGCGTCGGCGTCGGTTTTGCGAACGTGGTGCCGATCCTGTTCGGCGCTTCGGCCCGCGTGCCGGGCGTGGCGCCCGCCAACGGCATTGCGGCCGTGTCGGCCATCGCTTACCTGGGGTTCATGGCAGGGCCCGCGGTGATCGGCCTGCTGGCGCGGGTCAGCTCCCTGACCGCCGCGCTCTATGTGGTGGTGGCCTTTGCCGCCGCGCTGGCAGCCTCGGCCCGCTTCACCGGCAGCGACGACAGCAGCGCCGCCTGAAAAAAAGCCGCGCTCAGCGCAGCGCCGGCGAAGTCTTCAGCGCACTCACCGAGGCCGCACCCATGGCGGCGCCGAACTTCTTGGCCAGCTTCTCGGCCACGTTGTCGCGGCGCGTGTAGTCGATGACTTCCTCGGCCTTGATCACCTCGCGTGCCACGAAGTCGACGTTGCCCAGCTGGTCGGCCAGGCCGAACTCGACGGCCTGTTCGCCGCTCCAGAACAGGCCACTGAACAGGCCCGGGGTGTCGAGCTTGAGACGGTCGCCGCGGCCGGTCTTCACCACGTTGATGAACTGCGTGTGGATCTGGTTGAGCATCGACTGGGCATGCGCACGCTGCGCGTCGTTCATCGGGCTGAACGGATCGAGGAAGCCCTTGTTTTCACCGGCCGTCAGCAGGCGGCGCTCGACGCCGACCTTTTCCATCACGCCGGTGAAGCCGAAGCCGTCCATCAGCACGCCGATGCTGCCGACGATGCTGGCCTTGTCGACGAAGATCTTGTCGGCGGCGGCGGCGATGTAGTACGCCGCCGAGGCGCAGGTCTCTTCGACCACCGCGTAGACCGGCTTCTTGTGCTTGGCCTTCAGGCGCTTGATCTCGTCGTTGATGATGCCGGCCTGCACCGGGCTGCCGCCGGGCGAGTTGATCAGCAACACCACGCCCTTGGCGCCCTCGTCCTCGAAGGCCGTCTTCATGGCGGCGATCACGAACTCGGCGCTAGCGTCGCCGCCGTTGGCGATCTCGCCCTTGATCTCGACGACGGCCGTATGGGCCGTGGTCTTGGCGGTGCTGGGCGTGCTGCGCGAGAACGCAAACCAGGCCAGGAACACGAAGAAAGCCAGCCAGCCCAGGCGCACGAAGGTCTTCCAGCGGCGCGTGGCCTTCTGCTCATTCAGGGAGGCGAACGCGAGTTTCTCGAGCGTGGCGCGCTCCCACCCGGGGCGCTGCGTGGGATCTTGGGCCATGGTGCGGGGGCTGTCTTGGGATGTCGTGAGGGGGACGGCCGGCTCCAGCGGTTCGAAACCCTGGGGTTCCCTGCGGTTCGGATCGGTCATGTCAGAAGGAAAGAGGTTGGAGGTTCCAGTCAGTATGCCAGTGCACCACGCCGTCTTCTTCGCTCAGCGCGATCTTCACGAGCCCGCCGCGGCACGGCCCGCCCGCGCATTCGCCGGTGTCGGGCTTGTAGACGGCGCCGTGGGTGGCGCACAGCAGCCACTGGCCGCTGTCGTCGAAGAAGCGGTCGGGCTGGAAGTCCATCTCCATCGCCACATGGCTACAGCGGTTGAGGTACGCGTACGGCAGGCCCTCGAAGCGCACCGCGAAGGCACGGCAGGTTTCGCCGCCGTGGACCACGTCGAAGGGCACGGCGTTGCCGCCCTCGACCAGGTCCGAAGCGTTGCACAACGGGATGCGCTGGTTGCTCATGCCCTGCCCCTCAGGCGTTGTCGAGCAGCCAGGCCTGCAGCTCGGCGATCGACTGCGCCACGTACAGCGGCTTGAATTCGTCGAAGGTGGACGACGCATGCGCGCCGAAGCCCACGCCCACGCTGGCGCAGCCGGCGTTCTGCGCCAGCTGCAGGTCGTGCGTGGTGTCGCCGATCATCAGCGTGCGCTCGGCCGGCACGTCGAGCTCTTCCATCAGTTCGAGCAGCATGCGCGGATGCGGCTTGCCGAAGGTTTCGTCGGCGGTGCGCGAGGCGTCGAAGCGGTCGCGCAGCGCCACCGTCTTCAGGGCCTCGTTGAGGCCGCGACGCGACTTGCCCGTGGCCACGGCCAGCTTGTGGCCGCGCGCGCGCAGCGCATCGAGCATGGGCAGCACGCCGTCGAACAGCACGAGGTCGTCCTGGTGCTGCAGGAAGTGATAGCGGTAGCGGGCGCCGAGCTCGGGGTACTTTTCCTTGGGCACGTCGGGCGCCGCGCGCGCGAGCGCCTCGGCCAGGCCCAGGCCGATCACCCAGGCGGCATCGTCCTCGCTGGGCTTGGCGCCGCCGACATCGACCACGGCCGCCTGGATGCAGCGCACGATCAGGCGGGTGGAGTCGTAGAGCGTGCCGTCCCAGTCGAAGGCGATCAGGTCGAAGCGCGGGGGGCGAACGGAAGAATCAGTCATGGGCCGTGGGGGTGGGGTGTTGCGCCATCGCCTCGAGCGCCGCACGCGACATCAGCGCATGCAGCTCGGGCGGCAGCCCGGCCTGCAGCGCAATGCGCTCGCCGCTGGCCGGGTGGTTGAATTGCAGCCGCCACGCATGCAGGAACATGCGCTTGAGGCCGAGTTTGTGCAAGGCGCGCTGGCGCTCGGACTCGCCATATTTGTCGTCGCCGGCAATCGGATGCCCGGCCGAGGCCAGGTGCACGCGGATCTGGTGGGTGCGCCCGGTCTTGATGGTCACCGCCAGCAATGACAGCGGCGTGGCGTCGCCCGGCAGGCTGAGGCGGGCCAGCACGCGCACCAGCGTGACGGCCCGCATGGCGTCAGGGTGGTCCTTGGCGACCACGCGCACGCGGCGTTCGCCGGCACCGGCGCCCGAGCCGTCGGGGAGCAGGTATTTGGCGAGCGGCGCATCGAGCACCTTCTTGTTGGCGGGCCAGTCGCCTTCGACCAGCGCCAGGTAGGTCTTGCCGGTTTCGCGCTCGCGAAACTGGTCCTGCAATGCCACCAGTGCGCTGCGCTTCTTGGCGACCAGCAGGATGCCGGAGGTTTCGCGGTCGAGCCGGTGCACCAGTTCCAGGAACTTGGCGCCCGGGCGCGCCGTGCGCAACTGCTCGATCACGCCGAAGCTCACGCCGCTGCCGCCGTGCACCGCCACACCGGCGGGCTTGTCGATGGCCAGCACGGCCTCGTCTTCGAGCAGCACCGGAAACTCGCGCGCCGGCGCGGGCGGCGTGGCGCCCTCTTCAGCGCGTGGCGAGATGCGGACCGGCGGAATCCGGACCAGGTCACCGTCTTCGATGCGGGTTTCGGCCTGGGCCCGGCCCTTGTTGATGCGCACTTCGCCCGACCGGATGATCCGGTAGACGTGCGTCTTCGGCACGCCTTTCAGATGGCGAAACAGGAAGTTGTCGAGCCGCTGCCCGGCGGATTCAGCGTCGACGGTCAGGTAGTGGATGGCGGCGTGCGGCGTGCCGGTGTCGGCGCCCGCGGGTCGATCTGCGGGATTTGGAGCCCCCGCGGGGCTTTTCTTCGCACCTATAATGTTTTTCACCAGCGCGGTCGTGTAAGTGCTTGATTAGACAGAAGTTTAGAGCACTGACGACCATGCTGTGAGGTCGATGCCGCTTTGGCGTCCAGCCCGCAAACCCCGCGCAATCGCGCAAAGTGGCAGGCCAGGCACCCAAGTCAAGCCGACACCCACGAAACACCGATACGGAATACCCAGCCTGCAGCTTCCAAGCTGCAGGCGGATCGAAGCGAGTCCCTTGTTGTGTTGATGCTGCTGATTCAAATATGCCTGCGCTGGTCGACCTGGTTTCGACCAGTCGCCTCAGGCATTGAATCGCCCGCAGTGCGCGCCACCCTTGCGCAACCGGCTGTCAAAAAGGCAGCCACCCAACACCGAATCTGGCTCGCGCCCATCCACGCGCCCCCACCCCGGCTGTCTTCTTGAGCTGACGCTCGAGAGGCCTGTTCGCGCCTGGCGCGGCAGTCACAGCATCCGGGGCCAAGCGGCAATTCCCTGGTTTCGCGGGCGTCGTCCGTGCATCGTTGGCTCGTCATGAGCCGGTAGAACGATACATATAAGGACAACGCATCATGAAGCGGATGCTGATCAATGCCACGCAGGCCGAAGAACGCCGCCTGGCCATCGTCGACGGGCAGAAACTGCTCGACTACGAAATCGAAATCGAAGGGCGCGAACAGCGCAAGGGCAACATCTACAAAGCGGTCGTGACCCGCGTCGAGCCGTCGCTCGAAGCCTGTTTCGTCGACTACGGCGAAGACCGCCACGGCTTCCTGCCGTTCAAGGAAATCTCCAAGCAGTACTTCGCCGAAGGCGTGTCGGCCAGCCAGGCCCGCATCCAGGACGTGATCCGTGAAGGCCAGGAACTCACCGTCCAGGTCGAAAAGGAAGAACGCGGCAACAAGGGCGCAGCCCTCACCACCTTCATCTCGCTGGCCGGCCGCTATGTCGTGCTGATGCCCAACAACCCCCGTGGCGGTGGCGTGTCGCGCCGCATCGAGGGCGACGACCGCGCCGAACTCAAGGAGGCGATGGACCAGCTCGAGTACCCGAAGGGCATGAGCATCATCGCGCGCACCGCCGGCATCGGCCGCTCGGCGCCCGAACTCCAGTGGGACCTGAACTACCTGCTCAAGCTGTGGACCGCGATCGACGGCGCGGCCAAGGGCGGCAAGGGCGCCTTCCTGATCTACCAGGAATCGTCGCTCGTCATCCGCGCCATCCGTGATTACTTCAATCACGACATCGGCGACATCCTGATCGACACCGACGACATCTACGACCAGGCGCAGCAGTTCATGGCGCACGTCATGCCCGAGCATGCCGCCCGCGTGAAGCGCTACCGCGACGACGCGGCGCTGTTCAGCCGCTTCCAGATCGAGCACCAGATCGAGTCGGCCTACGCCCGCACCGTGCAGCTGCCTTCGGGCGGCGCCATCGTGATCGACCACACCGAAGCACTGGTGTCGGTCGACGTGAACTCGGCCCGCGCCATCAAGGGCGGCGACATCGAAGAAACCGCCACCCGCACCAACCTCGAAGCCGCCGACGAAGTGGCCCGCCAGATGCGCCTGCGCGACCTGGGCGGCCTGATCGTCATCGACTTCATCGACATGGACGAGTCGAAGAACCGCCGCGAAGTCGAAAGCCGCCTGCGCGACGCGCTCCGGCAAGACCGCGCCCGCGTGCAGTTCGGCTCGATCAGCAAGTTCGGCCTGATGGAAATGAGCCGCCAGCGCCTGAAGCCGGCACTGTCCGAAGGCTCGTCGATCCCCTGCCCCCGCTGCGGCGGCTCGGGCCACATCCGCGACACCGAATCGAGCGCGCTGCAGATCCTGCGCATCATTCAGGAAGAGTCCATGAAGGACAACACGGCCGCCGTGCATGTGCAGGTGCCCGTGGAAGTCGCTTCGTTCCTGCTGAACGAAAAGCGCCCTGAAATCGCCAAGATCGAGCTCAAGCAGCGCGTCACCGTGCTGATGGTGCCCAACAAGACGCTCGAAACGCCGAACTACAAGCTCGAGCGACTGAAGCACGACGATCCGCGCCTCGATCACATCGAAGCCAGCTACAAGATGGCCGACGAGATCGAAGACCCGACCTCGGTCACGCGCCGTTCGCAAGAACCCACCAACAAGCAGACGCCGGTCATCAAGGGCGTGCTGCCCGACGCACCCGCGCCCGTGGTGCCGCCCAAGCCCGAAGCGGTGCGCGCTGCGCCCGCGCCCGCCCCGGTGGCCCCGCCCGCGGTGGTCGCTCCGGCCCCGGCACAGACCGGCTTCATGGCCTGGATCAAGAGCTTCTTCGGCGGCGCCTCGCCGGCGCCCGCACCGGCACCGGCCCCCAGCGCCATTCCGGTCGAAGCACCGAAGCCCCGCCGCGAAGGCGGTCGCCCGGGCCGTGATGGCGAAACGCGCGGTGCGCGCGGCGCCGACGGCGAACAGCGCCGTGGCGGACGCGGCGGCGAAGGCCGTGGCGAAGGCGGCGGCCGTTCGGGCGGACGCGACGGCGACCGCCGTGGCGGACGCGGCGGCGAGCGCCGTGAAGGCGGCGAACGCCGCGGCGAGGCTCGCAACACCGAGCAGCGCAACGACAGCACCAACCCGGCACGCGAGCAACGCGAGCCCCGTGAAGCACGCGCCCCGCGCGACGGCGAACAACGCCGTGGCGGTCGCGGCGAGCGCCGCGAAGGTGGCGAAGGCCGCAACGCGCCGGCCGAAGCCCTGCTCGACGGCAACCTGAACCTCGACGCGCAGCAACAGCAGCCGGCACCCGGCGGCGATGAGAACGGCAATGCCGCAGCGGAACGCGCACCGCGCGCCCGCGGCGAGCGCCGTGAACGTGGCGAGCGCGGCGAGCGTGGTGAACGTGGCGGCGAACGCAACGAGCGCGGTGAACGCAACGGCGACGCGCAGCAGCAACAGCCGCGCGACGAAGCCACCGCCGGCGACGGCGAACGCCAGCCCCGCAACGGCCGTGGCGACGAGTCGCGCGGCCCGCGCGGCGAGCGCAACGACGGCCGCCGCGAGCGCCGCAACGACGCGCCTGCCGCCAACGAAGGCGACGCACGCGTGGCCGAATCGGCCTCCGCCGGCGATGCCGAGCAAGGCAACAACGAAGGCAACGAGCAGCAAGCCCCGCGCCGCGAAGGCGAAGAGCGCCGCGGCCGTTCGCGCGACCGTTACGGCCGTGACCGCCGCGAACGCGGTCCGCGTGACGACGCCGGCAACGGTGGCAACGAAGCCAACGGCGCAGACGCCGCACCGGTCGCCGAAGGCGCCGTGGCTGCCGAAGGCCAGGCCGAACGCCAGCCGCAGCAGCAACTGCCGCTGGTGGCGGAAGCCGCTGCCGTGGCTGTGGTGGCCACCGCTGTCGAAGTGCGCGAACCTGCACCGCAGGTGCAAGAGCAGCCGCGCTTCGAGCGCCCCGCCGCGCCCGCACCGGCACCCGTCGCAGCGCCTATCGTGGTCGAAGCCGCAGCCAAGCCCGCAGCCGCAGCACCCGCCGGCAACGGCCGCGCACTGCCCAAGGTGCAGGCCTTCGAACTGCCGCTGAACGAACTCGCGCAGATCGCCGAAAGCTCGGGCCTGCAGTGGGTCAACTCGGATGCCGAGCGCATCGCGCAGGCGCGCGCCGCGATCGCCGCCGAGCCGAAGCCGGTGCACGTGCCGCGCGAGCGCCCGCCGGTGATCGTGCTCGACGAAGGTCCGCTGGTGCTGGTCGAAACCCGCCGCGACCTCGGTTCGATGTCGCTGCCGTTCGAGCAGCAACAGCAGCCGCAGGAACAGCAGCGCTCGCTCTGAGCCCTGCCTCCTCGCAAATGAAAACGGCGCCTTCGTGGCGCCGTTTTTTTTGCTTCGGAATTCAGGCCTGCGGTGGCAGCGCCTCGACACCGGGCAGGTCCGGCATCTCCAGGATCAGCTGCCCGAAGCGGCAGGCACAGGGCGTCTTGCCGTTCTCGCTCCAGATCAGCGAGAAGTTCACGCTCGGCAGCGGTGGCAGGCCGTAGCGGCCGTCGACGATCTTCATGCCCGGCTCCACCTCCTCGCGCGTGAGCACCGTCACCGCGAGCCCCGCCAGCACCGCCGCGCGAATGCCCTGCGGGCTGGCCGAAGTGAAGACCACGTGCCAGTCGAGCGACACGAGGTCGAGCGCCGACCCGGCCACCTGCCGGTTGACGCACGGCTTCGGAAAGAAGGCCAGCGGCAGCGATGCGCCCTTCGGCGCCTCGAAGGCCTCGGCCGCGGCCCACACCAGTTGCGTGCGCCGCAGGCAGGTGCCCTCCACCACGTCGGGCGGCGACATCACGACCGCGAGGTCGAGCTCGCCGGCGCGGATGGCCGCGCGCAAGTCGGTGTGCATGCTCACGCAGACCTCCATGCGCACGGCCGGGAACCCGCGCGCGAACTGCGAGAGCAGCGGCGGCAGGCGGTCGCCCATGAAGTTGTCCGGCACGCCGAAGCGCACCACACCCGAGATCGGCGAGGGCTGAAAGCGCCGCGTCATCGCGTCGAGCGTGTCCAGGATCTGCGTTGCGTAGCGCAGGAAGTCTTCACCGTCCTCGGTCACCGTGAGGCGGCGCGTCGTTCGGTGCAGCAGCGGCCGGCCCACCTGCTCCTCGAGCTTGCGGATCTGGTGGCTGATGGCCGACTGGGTCAGGTGCAGGCGCTCGGCGGCGCGCGTGAAGCCGCCGGTTTCCTTGACGGCCACGAAGGCGCGCAACAGCGTGGGGTCGAAGTCCATGGCGAGTTTTGATCAATGATGTTTCCTAATGAATTCTAGGAAATCAAATCATTTCCATCATGAAGAGGGTTTCACCAGAATCGGCCGCTCTGCCTTTTTGGAAACCGTCCGATGTCCCTCTCCCCTGCCGGCAAGAACCGGATCGCCCTGTCCGCGGTCTGCCTGATTGCCCTGATGTTCGGCCTGGAAATCTCCAGCGTGCCGGTCATTCTTCCCACGCTCGAAAAATCACTGCATGGCGACTTCAGCGACATGCAGTGGATCATGAACGCCTACACCATCGCCTGCACCACGGTGCTGATGGCCGCCGGCACGCTGGCCGACCGCTACGGCCGCAAGCGCGTGCTGATCGTCGGCGTAGTGCTGTTCGGCGCCACCTCGCTGGCCTGCGGCGTCGCGGGCAATGCGCCGGTGCTGATCGTCAGCCGCTTCCTGCAGGGCCTGGCCGGCGGCGCGATGCTGATCTGCCAGCTCGCGGTGCTCTCACACCAGTTCCAGGAAGGCAAGGAGCGCAGCAAGGCCTTCGCCATCTGGGGCGTGGTGTTCGGCATGGGGCTGGGTTTCGGGCCGATCGTCGGCGGCGCGATCGTGGCGCTGTCGAGCTGGCAATGGGTGTTCCTGGTCCATGTGCCGCTGGCCGTGGTGGCACTGGCGCTGGTCCTGGGCAGCGTGGAAGAGTCCAGCGACCCCGATGCGAAGCGGCTCGACCTGCCGGGCATCGTCACGCTGTCGCTCGCGGTGTTCGGCCTCACGTACTTCATCACGCAGGGGCCGGGCCTTGGGTTCGCGAGCCCCGTGGCCATCAGCATCCTCGTGGCGACGCTGGCCTGCTTCGCGGTCTTCGTGTGGGTGGAGAAGATCAACCCGCACCCGATGTTCGACTTCTCGGTGTTTCGCATCCGCAACTTCTCGGGCTCGATCGTCGGCTCCATC
Source organism: Variovorax sp. GW458-11-26-14-LB1 (assembly GCF_059423965.1). Classification (NCBI taxonomy): domain Bacteria; kingdom Pseudomonadati; phylum Pseudomonadota; class Betaproteobacteria; order Burkholderiales; family Comamonadaceae; genus Variovorax; species Variovorax sp. GW458-11-26-14-LB1. The sequence goes on along the minus strand of NZ_JBWKYW010000004.1, from coordinate 113,641 downwards.
GGCATGAACTTCAGCTTCTGGCCGTTCATGATCTACCTGCCGATCTACTTCCAGAGCGGCCTGGGCTACGACGCCGTCACGGCAGGCTCGGCGTTGCTGGCCTACACGCTGCCCACGCTGGTGCTGCCGCCGCTGGCCGAGCGGCTGTCGATGCGCTACCGGCCCGGCGTGGTCATCCCGGCGGGGTTGTTCGTGATCGGCCTGGGCTTCATCGCGATGCGCTGGGGCAGCGGCGTGGCGCATGCGAGCTGGCTCACGCTGCTGCCCGGCTGCCTGCTGGCCGGCATCGGGCTGGGGCTGACGAACACGCCCGTGACCAACACCACCACCGGCTCGGTGTCGAGCGCGCGCGCGGGCATGGCCTCGGGCATGGACATGAGCGCGCGGCTGATCACGCTGGCCATCAACATTGCGCTGATGGGGTTCCTGCTGCTCGAAGGCATTCACGCGCACCTGAAGCAGGCCTTGTCCGCGTCGCTCGATGCGGTGCAGCTGCGCGCGCTGGCCGAGAAGGTCGCGGCGGGCAGCTTTGCGTCGCTGCCCGAGAGTTTTCCGGTGCTGTCACAGGTCGATCCGTCGGGCGCCGCCGTGCATGCGGCGCTGGTGCACAGCTTCGGCTGGGTGATGCTCTACGGCGGGATCGGGGTGTGGGTGCTGGCCGGCCTCAGCCTGCTGATCTTCGGCAACGGCAAGCCGTCGGTGCGAACAACAGGCCTGGCGACCGCAAAGGAATCCGCGTGCTCTTGAAGCCGGCGAACCGAGGCAACGCTCAGGGCGTGTTGTCGACCTGCGCCGCGCGCTTCCACGCGTCGGCCGCCTGCGCGTGGTCTTCGCGCGCCTCGGCCAGCTGGGCCAGCGCGAGCCAGGCACGCCGGTAGAGGTCGGGGTCTTGCAAGCCGAGCCCGGCCTGCGTGAGCAGCTGCTGGGCCTTGCCCCAGAGCTGGCGCTTCATGCAGGCCATGCCGGCGAGGTACTGCAGGTTGGCGTCGCGCGGGTTGTTGCGCTGCGCGCTCTCGATGCGCGCGAGCCAGTCGGCATCCACCGAATCGAGCCCCGCCTCGAGCGCGCGCGTGAGCTTCACGCGCAGCCCGTCGCCAAGGCCGCGCGGGTTCGCCACCATGCGCTCCCAGGCCGGCAGCAGCCAGCCGCGTGCCAGCGCCAGGTCACCGCGCAGCGCGACCATGCGCTGGGCCGCGTGGATGGCCACCTCGGGCATCTGCCGTTCGGCCGAATCGAGTTCGGACCATGCGCGCAGCAGCTGCGCCGGATCGTGCGCGCCGGTCAGCAGTTCGGTCGCGAGGCCGCGCACGATGCTTTGCGCCGCCGCGTCGGAGAAAGCGCGGTGCTTGGCCAGCAGGCGCGCGGTGTCGAGCGCCTCGACCGTGCGGCGGTCCTGGCGCGCGGCCTTGAGCCGCAGCCGCAGCGCCAGCGTGCGGCGTTGCGCGCCTTGCGGCAGTTCTTCGAGCCGTGCGAGCGCGGCCGTCGGGTCGCGGTCGTCGAGCGCCCAGCGTGCGGCGCGCAGTTGCACGCCTTCGCGGGTTTCGGGGCTCGCGAGCACGGTGCGGTCGGCGCTTTCGTTGAGGGCCTGCTGCAGGTGGGCGTCGCGCGCGGCTTTGTCCTGCAGGGCCTGCGCGCTTTCGGCGGCCAGCAGGTGCGACAGCACGCGCACCTGCTGCGCCTGCGGCAGCTCGGCGCCGAGCGCGGCCAGTGTCTTTTCCTGCGTGAGTGCGGCCTGCGCGGCCTTGCGGGCGCGCGAGAAGCGGCCGGCGATCAGCTGCACCATCGCATCGAGCAAGGCGGAGTGCAGCATGCGTTCCTTCTGCTGCAGCCGCCAGTGGCGCGCCTGCGTGGGCAGCGAGAACAGCGCCGCGAGCGCGCGCAACGCGACGTGCAGCAGCACGAAGGTCAGCAGCAGGATCACGAGCACGAGGTTCAGCGAAAGGTCGACCCGCCACGGCGGCCAGAACACGGTGATCGTGCCCTGGTTGTTGCCGGCAAAGAGCGCCACCGCCGCAGCAACGGCGAACAGCGCGAGGAGCCAGATTGCAGCGCGCATGAACGGATCAGCGCCCTGCGGCCGCGGTGGTCAGCGCGGCCAGCGTGTCGTCGATGCGCACCGGCTCCGTGCTGCGCACGAGCTGCTGCAGTTGCTGCAGCTGCGTGGCCGCGGCCTGCGTGCGGCGCGAGGCCGGATCGAAATAGCGGTTGAGCGACGCGGTGACCTGGCCCAGTTCGCCACGCGCGGCATCCATCTGGCGCGACAACAGCGACAGCCGCGCGTTGAGCAGCTTCAGCTTGAGGTTCTCGCGCAGGAAGTACGACTGCTCGGGCGCCAGCAGCACGGCTTCGGGGCTCTCGATGCGACCCACGCGCACCAGCGAGCGGGCCTCGCCGCGGATCGTCAGCAGCACACGCTGCCACCAGGGCGCATCGGCCGGAATGGGTTCGGGCCGCCAGGCGTTGACGCCGTTGCCGCGCACGGCCACCGCGTTCAGCGTGGGCAGGTCGTCCACGCTGCGCACCAGCTCGTCGAGCTTCTGCAGGGCTTCGGCGCTGTCGGTGCTGGCGCTGCTGCGCAGGCGGTCGGCGTCGCGCTGCATGGCGCGCTGCACGGGCGCGAGCCGCGGCTGCGCGGCGCGCGCGATGCGCAGGTCGCCGGCCTTGAGCGCGGCGAGCAGCGGCTCCAGGCTGCCCGTGACCTGCGCCTGCTGCAGCGCGAGGCGCACGGCGGATTCGATGTCGATCACGAGGTTCTCGTCGCGCGAACGCGAGAGGCTTTGAATGAGTTCTTCCAGCTGCGAGCGCTGCAGCGCGACTTCGGCCACGCGGGTCTCGATGAGGGCCACGCGGGCGGCGGCGTCGCGCACCGTGTCGCTGGCCTGGCGCGCCAGCGTGCGCGCTTCCATCGACTGGGCGGTGGCCTCGGCGCTCTGGCGCGCGAGCTGTTCCTTCATGCCGCCGACCTTCTGCCACAGCGCGATCGTCGACAGCAGCGCGATCAGCGCCACGAGGGCCACGAGGCCCATGCCGATGCGCGCCAGCAGGGTGGCCGCGGCCGCCTGGGCGGCGGGCGTCTGGTGCGGCGCCACCGTGGCGGGCACCTGCACCGGGGCGGCGGAAGGGGGAGAAAGGTCGTCGGACGGGGACGCGGCGCTCATGCGAAGGATTCTATCGACGCGATCAGCGCTTCCCGCAGGGGTGTGCAGACACGCAACGCCCCGAAACCCGCGGCCTGCGCGGCTTCGCCGATGCGTGCATGGGTGGCGATGGCGCGCGCGGCCTGCCACGAGGTGCCCGGCATGGCGCGCTGCAGGTTGCCGATGGCTTCCGAGCTGCTGAAGAGCCAGATGCCGTGTCCCGCGGCGGCTTCGGTCGCGATGCGGCGCTGTGCCTCGTCGAGCGCGGGCGCCAGGCGCCGGTAGGCCACGACGGTGTCGCGCACGCCGCCGGCGGCATCGATCTCGCGGGCCAGCCATTGGCGGCCGGCCGGCTGGCCGGCCTCGTCGCCACCGCGCACGATGAGCACGCGCACGCCCGGCGACACCTGTCCGTGGGCCAGCGCCCACAGCGCCTCGGAGTCGAAGCGCGTGGCACCGGGTGGCGGTGCGTCGATGGCGGCGGGCGGCACGCCGGCGCGCAGCAATGCGCGCTCGGTGCCGGGGCCGGTGGCCCAGAAGCGGCAACCGGCGAGGGTCGAGGTGCCCCGGTGCTGGAAGAAGTGATCGACGGCGGTGGCGCTCACGAACATCAGCGCCGCGTAGTCCGCGAACCGTGCCCACGCGGCGCGCAGCGGTTCCACATCGAGGGCCGGCGCGATGGCGATCAGCGGCAGCGCCACGGCCTCGAGCCCGGCCGACTGGAAATCACGAACCCACGCCGCCGCTTCGTGCGCGGGCCGCGTGACGATGACAGGCCCCGCGCGCATCGCTCGGCGCCCACCGTGATCAGTGGGCACCGGCGTCGCGCAGCAGCCCGGCGGCGTGCTGGCCGAGGGCATCGGCCCCCGCGAAGTCGCCGGCCTCGGCCTGCGCATGCACGCGCACCAGCGGCGCATCGCCTTCCGGGTCGCCCCAGGCGGCGTCGATGCGCAGCGTGCCGTCGGCCTGCCGACGCGCATGGGCCGCGAGCGGCATGGAACAGCTGCCGCCCATCGCGCGGCTCACGGCGCGCTCGGCGGTGGTACTGAGCCAGTCGCCCTTGTGGGCCAGCGCCGCCAGCAGGTCGATGAGGTCCTGGCGGTCGGCGCGCACCTCGATGCCGAGGGCGCCCTGCCCGGCAGCGGGCAGCATGGTGTCGGGGTCGAAGGCGACGCGGATGCGGTCTTCGAGGCCCAGCCGCTTGAGCCCGGCCGCCGCCAGCACGATGGCGTCGTAGTGGCCTTCGTCGAGCTTGCGCAGGCGGGTGTCGAGGTTGCCGCGCAGCGGTTCGATGCGCAGGTCGGGCCGCTGCGCGCGCAGCAGCACCACGCGACGCAGGCTGGAGGTGCCGACCACCGCGCCCTGCGGCAACTCGTCGAGCGAGGCGTAGCGCGGCGACACCAGCGCGTCGCGCGGGTCTTCGCGCTCCAGCACGCAGGCCAGCGTGAAGCCCTCGGGCAGCTCCATCGGCACATCCTTGAGCGAATGCACGGCGATGTCGGCGCGCCCGTCTTCGAGCGCGGCTTCGAGTTCCTTGACGAAGAGGCCCTTGCCGCCGACCTTGCTCAGCGTGCGGTCCAGGATCTGGTCACCACGGGTCGTCATGCCCAGCAGGCTGACGCTGTGGCCTCGTTCTTGCAAAAGCGTTTGCACGTGTTCGGCCTGCCACAGGGCCAGCCGGCTTTCGCGCGTGGCGATCACGATGTTGCTCAAGATCGCTCCCAAAAAAGTACATGGTTTCTGACCTCTGGAATGCTAGCATGTTGCGCCGCAGCAACGGAGGCGGCGCGTCCATTCAAGTCCCCAGGAACAACATCGAATGAAAGCCAGCAAGACTCCTGCATCTCCCGCCAAGCGCCGCCAGACCGAAGACCAGCCATTGATCGACGACATCCGGCTGTTGGGCCGAATCCTCGGCGACGTGATCCGGGAGCAGGAGGGTGACGAAACCTACGCGCTGGTCGAGAAGATCCGCACCCTGTCGGTGTCGTTCCGGCGCGACGCCGACCACGCCGCCGACCGCGCGCTGAAAAATCTGCTCAAGGGCCTGAGCGCCGCCGAAACGGTGCGCGTGATCCGCGCCTTCACCTACTTCAGCCATCTGGCCAACCTGGCCGAAGACCGCCACCAGATCCGCCGCCGCACCGAGGCCGAGCGCGAAGGCGTGCAGGCCGACGGCGACCTGCAGACCGCCCTGGCCCGCATCCGCAAGGCCGGCATCAAGCCCGACGAGATCGTCGCCTCGCTGGCCCACAGCTACGTGTCGCCCGTGCTCACGGCGCACCCGACCGAAGTGCAGCGCAAGAGCATCCTCGACGCCGAGCGCGCCATCGCCCTGCTGCTGACCACGCGCGACGAGATCAAGCTGCGCCAGAACGCCTACGCGAGCGGAAAAGACGCGCTCTCGCCCATCGAGCTGGCCGACAACGAAACCCAGGTGCGCATCCGCGTCACGCAGATCTGGCAGACGCGCATCCTGCGCTTCTCCAAGCTCACGGTGGCCGACGAGATCGAGAACGCGCTGAGCTACTACGAAGCCACCTTCCTGCGCGAAATCCCGCGCGTGTACGCCGACCTCGAGAAGGCGCTGGTGCAAGGCGGGCAGACGCCCTCGGTCGCGCCCTTCCTGCGCATGGGCCAGTGGATCGGCGGCGACCGCGACGGCAACCCCAACGTCACGGCCGAAACGCTCGAGTACGCGCTGAGCCGCCAGTCGGAACTCGCGCTGCGCCACTACCTCACCGAGGTGCACTACCTGGGCGGCGAGCTGTCGCTGTCGGCCACGCTGGTCGACGTGTCGGTCGAGATGCAGGCACTGGCCGAGCGCTCGCCCGACACCAATGAGCACCGCAAGGACGAGCCCTACCGCCGCGCCCTCACCGGCGTGTACGCGCGCCTGGCGGCCACGCTGCGCGAACTCAGCGGCGGCGAGGCCGCGCGCCATGCGGTCGCGCCGCAGAACCCGTATGCGAACGCCGAAGAATTCCTGGCGGAGCTGCGCACCATCGAAGAGTCGCTGGTCGAGAAGCACGGCACCGTGCTCGCGGCGCCGCGCCTGCGTCCGCTGATCCGCGCGGTGGAAGTGTTCGGCTTCCACCTGGCCACGGTCGACCTGCGCCAGAGTTCCGACAAGCACGAGGCCGTGATCGCCGAGCTGCTGGCCACCGCGCGCATCGAGCCTTCGTATGCATCGCTGGCCGAAGAGGCCAAGCAGACCCTGCTGCTCAAGCTGCTCGACGACGCGCGCCCACTGCGCGTGCCCGACGCCGACTACTCGCCGCTCGCCCGAAGCGAGCTGGCCATCTTCGCAGCCGCCCGCACGGCGCGTGCGCGCTACGGCGCGGCCGCCATCCGCCACTACATCATCAGCCACACCGAAACGGTGAGCGACCTGCTCGAGGCGCTGCTGCTGCAGAAGGAAGTGGGCCTGCTGCGCGGTGCGATGGACAGCAACGCGACCTGCGACCTGATCGTGGTGCCGCTGTTCGAAACCATCGAAGACCTGCGCAATGCCGCGCCCATCGTGCGTGCCTTCTACGCGCTGCCGAACATCCAGGCGCTCATCGAACGCTCGGGCGCCGAGCAGGACGTGATGCTGGGCTACTCCGACAGCAACAAGGACGGCGGCATCTTCACCAGCAACTGGGAGCTGTACCGCGCGGGCATCGCGCTGGTGTCGCTGTTCGACGAGCTGAACAAGAAGAAAAAGAACCCCATCCGCCTGCGCATGTTCCACGGCCGCGGCGGCACGGTGGGACGCGGCGGCGGCCCGAGCTACCAGGCCATCCTCGCGCAGCCGCCCGGCACGGTGCGCGGCCAGATCCGACTCACCGAGCAGGGCGAAGTCATCGGTTCGAAGTACGCCAACCGCGAGATCGGCCGGCGCAACCTCGAGACGCTGGTGGCCGCCACGCTCGAAGCCACGCTGCTGCCGCAGGGCAAGTCGGCACCCGCGAACTTCCTCTCGGCCGCGGGCGAACTGTCGACCGCGAGCATGGCCGCGTACCGCAAGCTGGTGTACGAGACCCCGGGCTTCGGCGACTACTTCTTCGGCTCGACGCCGATCCGCGAGATCGCCGAGCTCAACATCGGCTCGCGCCCCGCCTCGCGCAACCCGAGCCACAAGATCGACGACCTGCGCGCCGTGCCGTGGAGCTTCAGCTGGGGCCAGTGCCGCCTCACGCTGCCGGGCTGGTTCGGCTTCGGCTCGGGCGTGGAGCAGTTCCTGGCCGCCGCCGGCACCGCCGCGGGCAAGAAGGAGCGCCAGGCGCTACTGCAGCGCATGTACGTGCAGTGGCCGTTCTTTCGCACGCTGCTGTCGAACATGGACATGGTGCTGGCCAAGAGCGACCTCGCGCTGGCCTCGCGCTATGCCGAGCTGGTCACCGACCGCAAGCTGCGCCAGAAGGTGTTCTCGATGATCGAGGCCGAGTGGCAACGCACCTCGGATGCGCTCACGCTCATCACGGGCGCCAAGCAGCGGCTCGAGGGCAATGCCGAGATGCAGCGCTCGGTGCGCCACCGCTTCCCGTACATCGACCCGCTGCACCACCTGCAGGTCGAGCTGATGCGGCGTTATCGCGCGGGCGACGGCGGCGAGCGGCTGCAGCGTGGCATCCACATCTCGATCAACGGGGTGGCGGCGGGGCTGCGCAACACGGGCTGACCTGCACACCGCCTCCATGGACAAAGGGCGCCTTGTGCGCCCTTTCCTACGTGCGCTGTCGGCAATGAGGTACCTGTAAGGTCATTTAAAAGGGTACGGTCGGGACACGTTCACAGTTCTCGCAATCGCGCGGCAGCTCGAAGTCGTTTCACAGGAGCCCGTTGCAATGTCCGTCCCGCAGTCCCTTTCCCATTCTCAGATCGATTTCGTCGGCAGCGATTTCGAGGCCCTGGCTTCCCACATGCACCACTGTGCACGTGCCCATGGGCGATGGTTCTCGCTGCGAAGCCACATGCAACGTGTGCGCGCGCTCGCTGCGGGCCGCATTGTCACGATGGCCTGCGTGGCCGTGGTGTTGGGCATCGGCCTGTTCGCGGTCACTTGAGCGCCGCTGCCGTCGTCGACCGCCTCCAAGGGCTCAGTCACTACGCCCGGACCCTCCTGCTCGGTCCGCACGACCCGGTAGCCCTCCCGATCCGCGCCGAACTCTTCGGTGCCCAACGTTTCGAACAGCACGGCCACAGCCTGGCCCGTGCCCAGGTGGTGGAAGACGAACACCACCGCGCGCGCGAAGGCGCGCCCTTCTTTCCGCGTGTCGACGAGAACCTCGAGTCGCTGCGCGCCGCCTTCGACTACATCGCGCTGATCTCGCTGAGCGGGCGCTATGTGTCGCCGGCGGCCGAATGGCTGCTCGACAACTTCCACCTCGTCGAGGCGCAGCTCCAGCAGATCCATGACGGCGTGCCGCGCAGCTACTACGCGCGCCTGCCCAAGCTCGTCACGCCGCCGCTGGCGGGACTGCCGCGCGTGTACGGCATTGCGTGGGCCTATGTGGCGCACACCGACAGCGTGCTCAACAAGACGCTGTTCACGGCCTTCCTCAACGCCTACCAGGACATCGACGAGCTGATGCTCGGCGAGCTGTGGGCGCTGCCCACCACCCTGCGCGTGGTGCTGCTCGAAAACCTGCGCCGCGTGGCCGAGCGCATCGCCGAGAACAAGGTCGCGCGCGAGATCGCGCATGCGGCCTGGGACGCGGCACCGCATCTCTCGGTGCAGGACCTCGACGTGCTCTACCGCGCGCTGCAAAGCCACGGCCTGCAGGACAGCTACCTCACGCAGCTGTGGCAGCGCCTGCCCGTCGAGCACGGCGACGACATGCCCGCGCTGGTGCGCTGGACCGAGCAGCACTGCCCCAACGGCCCGGCGCTGATCGGCGACGCGCAGAACGCGCAGGCCGCGGCCAACCTCACGGTCGGCAACATCATCACGACCTTGCGCATGATCGGCCAGGTCGAATGGAGCGACCTCATCGAGCCGGTGAGCCGCTCGCTGCGCGTGCTGCGCGAACTGCCGAGCTTTGCGAACGAGAGCGAACTCACGCGCCAGCAGATCACGCATGCGATGGAGCAGGTGGCGCGCAGCACCGAACGGCCCGAGCGCGAAGTGGCGCAGGCCGTGGTCACGCTGGCGTCCAGTGCACCGGCCGACGAAGCCGGTGCCGAGACCGACCGCGCCGACGGCACTGCGGGCTATTACCTCTTCGGCCAGGGCCGGCCCGCGCTGATTGCGTCGCTGCAGGCGAACGCAGCGCCGGGCCAAGCCGCACGCACCGCACACACACGCCCCGCGCGCAGCCATCGCGGTTGGCGCCTGCCCGTCTACGTGGGCTCCGTCGCCCTCGGCACCGCGCTGCTGCTGGCGGCCGTGGTGCACGGCCTGCCGCATCGCGGCGACTGGACCGCCGTCGCGGCGTTGCTGCTGCTCGCGTGGCCGCTGTCCGAAGCGCTGATTGCGCTGGCGCAACGCATCATGGCGGAGTCGGTGCGGGTGCAGGCCCTGCCACGCCTCGATTTCGCGAACGGCATTCCCGAACGGCACCGCGCGCTCGTCGTCATGCCCACGATGCTGGGTTCGACCGCGAACAACGCCAAGCTCGCGCACCGGCTCGAACTGCACTGGCTCGCCAACCGCGAGGCGCACGCGCAGTTCGCGCTGCTGACCGACTGGGCCGACGCGTCGCAAGCGGCGATGCCCGACGACGCGCCCTTGCTCGACGACGCCCAGCAACGCATCGCCGCGCTCAACGCCAAGTACCCGCCGGCCGAAGGCAGTGCGCCGCGCTTCCTGCTGCTGCACCGCCCGCGCAGCTGGAGCGAGACCGAGCAGCGCTGGATGGGCTGGGAGCGCAAGCGCGGCAAGCTCGAAATGCTGATGCGCCTGCTGGCCAGCGGCGACGCCAGCGGCTTTCTCCCGCTCGCACCGGGCCAGCAGCTCGCGCCCGGCCGCACGCCCTATGTGCTGACGCTCGACAGCGACACGGGCCTGCCGCCCGGCGCGCTGCGCGACCTCGTGTCCATTGCCGCGCATCCGCTGAACGCGCCCGAGATCGACATGCCGAGCCGGCGCGTGGTCGCGGGCTTCGGCATTCTGCAGCCGCGCATCGTCACGCCGTTCCCGATGCGCAGCGAGCGCTCCTTCTTCCACTGGGTGTTCGCCGGGCAGTGCGGGCTCGACCCCTACGGCAGCGGCGCCTCCGACATCTACCAGGACGTGTTCGGCAGCGGCTCCTTCACCGGCAAGGGCTTGCTCAACGTGCGCGCGGTGCACGCCACGCTGAACGACCGCCTGCCCGACAGCGCCGTGCTGAGCCATGACCTGCTCGAAGGCAGCGTCGCGCGCTGTGCGATGGTCAGCGACGTGGTGCTGGTCGAAGACCATCCGCACCATGCCGGCGTGGCCGCCTCGCGCGTGCACCGCTGGGTGCGCGGCGACTGGCAGCTGCTGCCGCTGATGTGGCGCGCGCGCCGCTTCGGCATCGACGCGCTGGGCCTCTGGAAAATGTGCGACAACCTGCGCCGCTCGCTGGTCGCGCCGGCGTCGTTCGCGCTGCTGGTGCTGGTGATCTTCACGCAGGCCATGCCGCTCGGCTGGGCGCTGGCGGCCGTCGGCGCGGCGCTCACGCTGGGCCCGCTGCTGGGCGCACTGGCCGGCCTGGTGCCGACACGGCGCGCCATCGAGCTGCGCCATTTCTTCGACGTGGGCGCGGTCGAGCTGCTGCGCGCCCTGGCCGGCGCGGCCTGGCAGTTCGTGCAGCTGGCGGCGCAGACGCGCCTGCTGCTCGACGCGGCTTTCCTCGCCACCTGGCGGCTGGTCGTGAGCCACAGGCACCTGCTGCAGTGGACGACGGCCGACCAGGCGCAGGCGCAATCGAGCCAGCGCCTGAAGCCCTTCGTGCGCAGCGCGGCCCTCAGCAGCGCGGTGTGCCTGGTGCTCGCCCTCCTCGCGAACTGGAGCGCCTACCCCGTGATCGGGCCCCTGCTCTTCGTGCTGTGGTCGCTGGCGCCCATTGCGGCCTGGTGGGGCAGCCGCGTCGACGCACACGCCGAAGACCCGCTCGTGCCCGCGCAACGCAGCTACCTCGAGACGCTGGCGCACGACACCTGGCGCTTCTTCGAGCACGTGGTCGGCCCGGACGACCACCACCTGCCGCCCGACAACCTGCAGCTCGAGCCGCAGCCGACCCTCGCGCACCGCACCTCGCCGACCAACATCGGCATGTACCTGCTGGCCACCTGCTGTGCGCGCGAGTTCGGGTGGATCGACACAGAAGCGCTGCTGGCGCGCCTCACGGCTACGCTCGACACCGTCGACCGCATGCACAAGCACAACGGCCACCTGTTCAACTGGTACGACACGCAGACGCTCAAGCCGCTGCCGCCGGACTATGTGTCCAGCGTGGACAGCGGCAACTTCGCGGGCCACCTCGTGGCCGTGGCGCAGGCCTGCCGCGCCTTCGCAGCGGACACAAGCTGCCAGCCCCACGAAGCCCCCGCACTGGAAGCACTGGCCCGACGCTGCGACGCGCTGCACGACGGCATGGACTTCAGCGGCCTCTACGACGCCAAGCGCCACCTGTTCCACATCGGCCTGCGCGTCGAAGAGAACGTGCTCGACGCCAGCTACTACGACCTGCTGGCCTCCGAGTCGCGCCTGTTGAGCTTCCTGGCAATTGCCAAGGGCGACGTGCCGCGCCGCCACTGGATGGCGCTGGGCCGCCCGTTCCTTCTGGTGGGCTTCCAGCCCAGCCTGAAGTCGTGGTCGGGCTCGATGTTCGAGTACCTCATGCCCGCGCTCGTGATGACCGAGCCCACCGACGGCCTGCTGCAGGTGGCCAATGCCGCGGCCATCGCCGAGCAGCAGGCTTTCGGCCGTGCGCAGAACATGCCGTGGGGCGTGTCCGAGTCGGCCTACTTCGCGCAAGACCATTCGCTGGCGTACCAGTACTCGCCCTTCGGCGTGCCGCGCCTGGCGCTGCGGCGCACGCCGCCGACCGACCGCGTGGTGGCGCCCTACGCCAGCCTCATGGCCGCGCCGTTCGCGCCCGAAGCGGCGGTGCGCAACCTCGCGCTGCTCGAATCGCTCGGCGCGCGCGGCGAGTTCGGTTTTCACGACGCGATCGACTTCACCACCTCGCGCCAGGCCGAGGGCCAGGACTTCACCGTGGTGCGCAACTTCATGGCGCACCACCAGGGCATGTCGCTGGTGGCGCTGTGCAACGTGCTGCGCGACGACGCGCCGCGCCGCTGGTTCGGCAGCGCCGCGCTGGTGCAGGCGCACGAGTCGCTGCTGCACGAGCGCACGCCGCGCCAGATCATCGGCAGCGCCGATCCGCGCACGCCGCCCGAGCCCAGCCAGGCCGAGCTGGCGCCGCTGTTCCAGCCGCGCGTGGTCGATCCGACGGTGCCGGGCTTCCAGCCCACGCACCTGCTGTCGAACGGCCGCTACACGGTGGCGCTGCGGGCCAACGGCGCGGGCGTGAGCCGCTGGCGCGCGTTCAACGTGACGCGCTGGCGCGACGATCCGCTGCGCGACAGCTACGGCACTTTCTTCTACGTGCGCGATATCGAAAGAGACGGAGGGCAAGCCGAGCTCACCTCGCTCACCGCCCTGCCCGCGCCCGGCGCCGACTGGCACTACCGCACCCGCTTCCTGGCCGACCAGGTGCAGTTCGATGCGACCGGCCCCGGGCTGCAGGTGCGCACCACGGTGCTCATCAGCCCCGAGGACGACACCGAGCTGCGCAACATCACGCTGCACAACTCGGGCGACGAAACGCGCACGCTCGAACTCATCTCGTACTTCGAGCCGGTGCTGTCGAACCCCAAGGCCGACGAGGCGCATCCGGCCTTTGCCAACCTGTTCGTCGAATCGCGCTGGGAACCGGCATGGCGCGCGCTGCTGCTGTCGCGCAAGCCGCGCCTGCATGGCGATGCGGTGGTGGCCGCGGTGCACTTCGTGGCCTCGGTCGATGCCAACGTGCTGTCGATCGACTGCATGACCGACCGGCGCGCCTTCATCGGCCGCAACCGCACGCTGGCCGACCCTGCGCTCGACCCGCAACCGCTCACGGCCCAGGGCAAGCAGGTGAACGGCCTGGACCCCATCGCCTGCCTGCGCGTGCGCCTGTCGATCGCGCCGGGCACCACCGCGCGCCTGAGCTTCGCCACCGCCGCCGACGAGAGCATCGAGGCGCTGATGCCGTGCATCGACCGCTACCTGCAGCCCATGCACGTGGAGCGCGCCACCCGCATGGCCGCCACGCTGGCGCAGGTGCGGCTGCGCGACCTGAGCATCGCGCCCGCGCAGAACCTGGCGCTGCAGGACCTGACGACCATCCTCACCTACACCACGCCGCGCGTGATGAGCGACCGCGGGCTGATCGACCTGCGCCAGATCTGGCGCTTCGGCATCTCGGGCGACAAGCCCATCGTGCTGGTGTACATCCACTCGATGAACGGCATGGGCCTCATCAACACGCTGCTGCGCGCGCAGCCGTGGTGGGGCTTTGGCGGCGTGGCCTGCGACCTGGTGGTGCTCAACAGCGAACCCAACTCGTACCTCATGCCGCTGCAGCGCGAGATCGAAATGCTGCGCACGCGCGTCGCACAGCAGACGCAGAACAGCTTTCCGCGCAACGACACCGCCGGCTTCTACCTGCTGCGCGACCAGGACGTGGTGCCTTCGGAAAAGGCCGCGCTCTCCAGCCTGGCGCGCGTGGTGTTCACGGCCGACGGCCGCGCGCTCGAAGTGCAGGTGGCGGCGTTGCATGAGGCACGCAGCCCGACGATTGCGGACGACAGCAGCGCGCCGGTGCAGCACCGCACGCCGCTGTTGACGCGGCAGGCCACCTCGTCGAATGTCACCGCACCCACCGGCGACTTCGATGCCGAGAGCGGCGAGTTCCGCTTCGAGGTCGGCCCCGACCGCCGCACGCCGCGCCCGTGGATCAACGTGATCGCCAACGCCACCTTCGGCTTTCAGGTGTCCGAGTGGGGCACCGGCTACACCTGGGCCGGCAACAGCCGCATGCACCAGGTCACGCCGTGGTCGAACGACCCGGTGCAGGACCCGGCCTTCGAGCACTACCTGCTGCAGGACGTGGCGACGCGCGAGATGCTGCCGCTGACACCTGCCGGCGGTGGCGACGGCGCCACCCGCCACCGCGTGCGGCACGGCCAGGGCTACACCGTCTTCGAGTGCCGCCACGGCGACCTCGTGCTCGACACCACCTTCTTCGCGGACCGCGACGAGGCCGTCAAGCTGGTGCATGTGCGCGTGCGCAACGAAGGCGCCGGCCAACGCCGCTTGCGCGCGCTCGCGATGGTCGAATGGCAACTGGGCGCCGCACGCGGCGAGCGCCGCACCGTGCATTGCTGGAAGCCCGAAGACCAGCCGGCCGTGTTCGGCCAGCAGCGCGAATCGAGCGCCGGCTTCGGCGGCAGCGCGGCTTTCCTGCTGCTCGCCGGCCTGCAAGGCGCGACGACCGGGGCCACGCAATGGACCTGCGACCGCAGCGAGTTCTTCGCCGGCCGCGGCATCGTCGAGGTGCCCGACACGCTGGCGCGGCGCGCCGGCAGCGGGCTCGACGCCTGCGCGGCCCTCGGCGGCGAATTCGTCGTGGCGGCGGGCGAAACCGCAAGCTTCAGCTTCGTGCTGGGCCACGCGGGCAATGCCGACGCGGCGCTCGAGCTTGCGCGCCGCTGGCGGCAGCGCGACGTGCCCGAGGCACTGGCACAGGTGCGCGGCTTCTGGGACGAGTTGCTCGGCCGTCTGCAGGTGCGCACGCCCGACCCGCTGTTCGATGCGCTGGTCAACCGCTGGCTCGTGTACCAGACGCTGGCCTGCCGGCTCTGGTCGAAGGCCGGCTTCTACCAGGCCGGCGGTGCCTTCGGTTTTCGCGACCAGCTGCAGGACGCGATGGCCTTCGCGCTCACCGACCCGCCGCGCCTGCGCGCACAGATCCTCGTGAATGCAGCGCGCCAGTTCCCCGAAGGCGACGTGCAGCACTGGTGGCACATGCCCGGCGGCGCCGGCGTGCGCACGCATTTCTCGGACGACCTGCTGTGGCTGCCGTATGCGTCGGCGCACTACGTCGAGGTGACGGGCGATGCCTCGCTGCTCGACGAGATGGTCGGCTTCATCGAAGGCCCCGGCATTCCCGAGGGCGCCGAAGACGCCTACTACGCGCCGCAGAACAGCGGCCGCATGGCCACCGTGTTCGACCATGGCGCGCGCGCCATCGACCGCAGCCTGAAGACCGGCGTGCACGGCCTGCCACTGATGGGCACCGGCGACTGGAACGACGGCATGAACCGCGTCGGCCACGAGGGCCGCGGCGAATCGGTGTGGCTCGCGTGGTTCCTGTGCAGCGTGGTCGAGCGCTTCGCGCCCCTCGCGCAAGCGCGCGGCGAACACGAGCGCGCCGCGCGCTGGACCACGGCCCGCACGGGCTGGATCGCCGCGCTGCACGACGCCGGTTGGGACGGCGCCTGGTTCCGTCGCGCCTTCTTCGACAACGGCGCGCCGCTGGGCTCCTCCATCAACAGCGAGTGCCGCATCGACCTGATCGCACAGGCCTGGTCGGTGCTCTCGGGCGCCTCGGACGCGGCCCACACCGGCCCGGCCATGGCCGCCATCGGCAAGCACCTGCACGACGAACCGGCCGGCCTGCTGCGGCTGCTGGCGCCGCCGTTTGCCCAGTCGACCCACAACCCGGGCTACATCCAGGCCTACCCGCCGGGCGTGCGCGAGAACGGCGGCCAGTACTCGCACGGCGCCGTGTGGGCGCTGATGGCGCAGGCGCTGCAGGGCGACCATGAAGCGGCGTGGCAAAGCTTCGAAGGCCTGAGCCCGGCCCACCGTTCGCAGCACCCCGCGCGCGGCCCGGTCTACGAGCTGGAGCCCTATGTGATGGCGGGCGATGTCTACGGCGCCGCGCCCTATGTGGGCCGGGGCGGCTGGAGCTGGTACACCGGCTCGGCCGCGTGGCTGCATCGCGCGGCCATCGAGACCTTGCTGGGCCTGACCGTGAAGGGCAGGCAGCTGTCGATGACGCCACATGTGCCCGCGCACTGGCCAAGCTTCGAGCTCGCGCTGCGGCTCGGCACGCACCGGCTCACGCTGCAATGGGGCACCGTCGAAGGCGCCACCGCGCCCACGCACCATGTGGCGGTGGGCGAATGGATCGACTGGCAGGCGCTGCCGGCGGATGCGGTGCTGCGGGTCGCTCAAGCGGCAGGCAAGGGGCAGATGACGGCGTAGGTTATGGTCCGGACCCGCTTTCACCCCGCGCATTCATGACCAAAATCCAGTTCCGCCGACGCGTCATCGTCCTGATCCTCCTGTGCGTGGCCGTGGGCGGCGGCGTCGTGCGGCACTACGCGGCGCCCGGCACCACCACGCGCGACATCGCCACGCTGCTGATGGTGCTGTGGGTGCCGATCATCGGCAACGTGATCGGGTGGCTCATCGGCAAGCTGCCGCGCCGCACGCCGAAGCAGGCGCCGCCCGCAGGCTTCGACGCGCTGCCCGATTTCACGCCGCACCTGGCCGTGGAACTCACCTTCCGCCGCCCCTCGGTGCCGGCGCAGGACGTGCCGCTGGGCCCCGGCGAATACCGCGGCGCGCTGGTGCTCGACACCGAAGGCTTCTCGGCGCGCTGGCGCGTGCCGCTGGGCACCTCGCTCGCGCGCGGCACGCCGGTCGCGCTCGACATCGAGTTCCTCTCGCCGGCCGTCGCGCAGCCGAAGTTCGTGCAGGGCACGGCCTTTCGCGTGCTGGTCGACGAATCGTTCGTGGCCGACGGACAGGCGCTGCAGTTGCGCCCTGCCCACACTTAATCCCGGCAACTCCAATGAACGGTGATGGCGAAAGGCGCCATCGCCGCATCCCCGGACGGCTTCAGGCACCAAAGGGGTCGATTGTTCGCCGCAGGGAAACTGTCTACTGCTCCACCGCCCCTTGGTTGCAAGGCCACCGGCTCGCACACTCCAATGCCCCCTCACCGGCATTGGCGCCTTCATCGCCGATGCGTTCAAGGACTGCATCTCCATGATGAATTCTTCCGGCAGCAATCCCTGCATCGACGACCTGGCGGCGCCCGCGCGCGACGCCGTGGCCGCCCCCACCCGCTCCGCGTGGCTCGCGGTCGGCTCCATCGCCGTCGGCACCTTCGCGATGGTGTCGACCGAGTTCATGCCCATCGGCCTGCTCACCGACATCGCGCGCGGCCTGAATGTGTCGGACGGCACGGCCGGCCTGATGATCACCATGCCCGGCGTGCTCGCCGCCTTTGCCGGGCCGGCGCTGATCGTCGCCTCGGGCCGGCTCGACCGGCGCACGGTGCTGATCGCGCTCACGCTGCTGCTGATCGCCTCGAACCTGCTGGCCGCGTTCGCGCCCAACTTCACGACGATGCTGGTTGCGCGCCTCATGCTCGGCCTGGCCGTGGGCGGCTTCTGGACCTTCGCGCCCGCCGCTGCCACGCAGCTGGTGCCCGACGCCTCGAAGGCGCGCGCCATGTCGCTGGTGCTGGCCGGCGTGTCGGCCGCCACGGTGCTCGGCGTGCCCGCGGGTTCGTGGCTGGGCACGATGTTCGGCTGGCGCGCCTCGTTCGCCGTGACCGGCGCACTGGCCGCGGCGGTGCTGCTGGTGCAGCTGTGGCTGCTGCCCGCGATTCCGCCGCAACGCGCCATCGGCGCGCGCGACCTGCTCACGCCGCTCACGCGCCGCATGGCGCAGGTCGGCCTGCTCGCCGTGCTGTTCTTCATTGCCGGCCACTTCGCGGCCTACACCTACCTGAAGCCGCTGCTGCAGCAGGTGTTCGGCCTGCAGGCCAACGCGGTCTCGACGCTGCTGCTGGTCTACGGTGCGGTGGGCTTCATCGGCACCTTCCTCGGCGGCAGTCTGGTGGCGCGCAGCGTGCGCGGCACCACCTTGCTGGCGGCGCTGATGCTCGCCACGGCGCTGCTGCTGTCGACGCTGATCGGCACCGGCATGGTGGCCGGCGCGGTGGTGGTGGTGATCTGGGGCGTGGCCTTCGGCCTGATCCCGGTGGCACTCACCGGCTGGATGATGGAAGCCGTGCCCGACGCGCAGGAAGCCGGCCAGGCCCTGCTGGTGACGGGCTTCCAGGTGGCGATCGCCTCGGGCGCGCTGATCGGCGGCCTCATGGTCGACAGCCGCGGCATCTCGCCCACGATGGTGCTCAGCGGCGTGCTGGTGCTGATCGCCGCGCTCATCGTCGGCACGCTGGGCCGCGCACGCGGCGGTGCGGCGCCGCTGGCGGCGATTCCGGAGTAAGTACCTTCAACGGCGGCCGGGCTTCCTGCCGGCCGCCACGATCGCCTCGAGCACCGTGCGCAGCGCCTTGTTGAGCGGCTTGTCGCGACGGATCACCACCGCCAGCGTGCGGTGCATGCGCGGGGCCAGGCGGCTGGCCTTCAGCGCCGGATGGGCGCCGCGCCCCGCCATCGACATGCCGGGCACCAGGCCGTAGCCCAGCCCCGCGGCCACCATCTCCTTCATCGCCTCGACGCTGCCCAGCTCCATCACAGGCTGCGGCTGCAGGCCCTCGGCGGCAAACCAACGATCGACCAGCTTGCGCGTGTTGGCCGCGGGCTCGAACAGCACCAGCGGCAGCGTCGCCAGGTCGGCCGGCGTGACGCGGGCCTTGAGCGGCGCGAGGTCGGCGCGGCCGATGGCGACGAACTCGTCGTCGCACACCGGGATCACGCTCAGCGAACGCCCGGCCGCGGGCAGCGTGACCAGCGCGAGGTCGATGCTGTTGTCTTCCACCTTGCGCACGTGCTCGTCGGTGTTGCCGGTGCTCACCACCACGCTGAGCGCCGGGAAGGCCTCGCGCAGGTGGCGCAGCACAGAGGGCAGGAAGTACAGGCAGGCCGTGGCGCCCGTGCCCAGCCGCACGCGGCCCGTGACGCCGCGCGCGTGGTCGGCCACCGCGTCGATGGCGTTCTCGACCGCCGCCTCGATCTGCGGCACATGGCGCAGCAGCTCCGCACCGGCCGGCGTGGCCCGCGCGCGCTTGCCGACACGCTCGATGAGCCGCACGGCGAGCCGGCGTTCGAGCTGGCGCACCTGCAGGCTCACGGCCGGCTGCGACAGGCCGAGCCGGTCGGCCGCGGCAGAGAAGCTGCCGGTGTCGATCACCAGGGCGAAGGTGGCGAGCTGGTCGAGGTTGAGGTTCTTTTCCAAAATATTCCTTATGCGCTGCATAGGTTGACCAAGCTTCACTTATCGATCCTGGCTCGTCAAGATCGACCCATGCCCTCTCCCACCCTCGCTCTCGCCACGCTCGACATCGCCGATGCCGAGCCCCACCACATGGCCCGCGTGCAGGCCATCTACAGCCACTACGTGCAGCACGACCTGTGCTCGTTCGAAGAAGAAGTGCCCCCCGTCGCGCAGATGCAGGCGCGCCGCATCGACGTGCAGGAACGCGGCCTGCCCTACCTCGTGGCGCTGAAGGATGGCGAGGTGGCCGGCTACGCCTACGCCGGCCCCTACCGCGCGCGCTCGGCCTACCGGCACACGGTGGAAGACTCGATCTACGTCGCGCCCGAGATGCACGGCCACGGCATCGGCACGGCACTGCTGCAGGCGGTGATCCACCGCTGCACCGAGGCCGGCTTCACGCAGATGGTCGCGTGCATCGGCCACAGCGGCAACGCGGGCTCGCAGCGGCTGCATGCGCGCCTGGGCTTCGAGACGGTCGGCGTGCTGCGCCACGTCGGCTTCAAGTTCGGCCGGTGGGTCGACACCGTGCTGATGCAGCGTGCACTGCGCTGAACACACCCCAGCGCCGCAGCGTGGATGGCTCGCACTGCTGTGCGCGAGCCGGCTGCTGCAGGGGATGATCGTCACGGCCTACTCGGGCGTGCTGCCGTTCATGCGCGACGACTGGCAGATGACGGCCGCGCAGGCCGGTTCCATCCAGAGCGCCTGGCACGTGGGCTACATGAGCTCACTGTTCGCCGTGGGCCTGCTGGCCGACCGCTTCGGCCCGCACCGCATCTTCGCGGTCGGTGGCGCGATCGGCGCGGCCGCCTCGCTGGCCTTCGCCCTCTTCGCCCACGACCATCGCTCGGCCCTGCTGCTGTACGGCCTGGCGGGGCTGTGCGCGGGCGCCTCGTACACGCCGGGGCTGCAACTGCTGTCGCTCAACGCCGGGCCGGCGGTGCGCGGGCGCGCGATGGGGCTGTTCCTCGGGGCCGCGTCGATGGGCTATGCGCTGTCGCTCGCGGTCGTGGCAGGGTTCAGCGTGGTGGCGCACTGGCGCACCGGGCTGCTCGTGGCCGCAGGCTGCACGGTGGCGGGCGTGCTGCTGGCCCAGCTCGCGCTGCGGCGCATGGCACCACCTGCGCCACGGGTCGCCGGTGCGCCGCGCGAAGGCGTGCTGCAGGCGCTGAACGCGACCGTGCGCGACCGGCCCGCGATGGCCGGCAACTGGGCCTATGCCTTCCACTGCTGGGAGCTGATGGCGCTGTGGGCCTGGCTGCCCGCCTACCTCATGGCCTCGTCGCGCGGTGGCGCGAGCGCATGGCCGGCCGCGGGCATCGCGCTGGCGGCGTTCGCGCACCTCGTGAGCGTGTTCGGCAGCGTGATGGGCGGCGCGGCCTCCGACCGGCTGGGCCGCGCGCGCGTGATGATGATCGCCACCCTCGCGAGCCTGGCCCTGTCGTTCAGCTTCGGCTGGATGTGGACCTGGCCGCTGTGGGCGCTGGCCGCGATGGCGGCGCTGTACAACCTGCTCGCCATCGCCGATTCGTCGGTCTACTCGACCGCGTTGGCCGACGTGGTGGCGCCGCACCGGCTCGGCGTGGCGTTCTCGGTGCGCTCGGTGATGGGCTTCGGCGCGGGCGCGCTCAGCCCGTGGGTGTTCGGGCTGGCGCTCGACTGGGGGCAGGCGCGGTTCGGCTTCGGCAGCACGTACGCGTGGGTCGCGGCGTGGAGCTCGGTCGGGCTCGGGGCGCTGCTCGGGCCGTGGATGATCGTCCGTTTTGCCCGCCTTAGCGCGGCAGTGCCTGCGCCCCGCGATAGCCCAGCATCGCGTCGTACAGATCGGTTCGCCGGTCGCGGTGCAGGTCGTTGAGCGGCGTCCAGATCGGAGCCGAACGCGCGGCGCCCAGGTCGACGTCGGCATAGAGGATGGTTTCTTCCTCGGGCCCGGCGATGCGCCCCATCGGCCAGCCGTTGGTGCCCGCGATCAGCGAGTTGCCCATGAAGCCCGTGCCGCGCTCCTGCCCCACGCGGTCGGCGGTGGCGATGAAGACGTTGTTGGCGTGCGCGGCCGTCATCGTCAGGTAGGCCGCCATGCACACGCCGCTGGCGTCGTACAGCGGCGGCGGCGTCCAGACCCAGCCCGTGGGCACGCAAATGATGTCGGCGCCCTGCTGCGCCACGATGCGCGGCGCCTCGGGGAACCAGATGTCCCAGCACACGAGCAGGCCGATGCGGCCGATCTTCGTCTCGAACACCGGATAGCCCTCGTTGCCGGGCGTGAACCACAGCTTCTCGTTGTTCCACAGATGGGTCTTGCGGTAGCGGCCGATGTAGCCCTCGGGGCCGACGAGCACGGCCGTGTCGAACAGCTGCATGCCGTCTTGTTCGGCCAGGCAGCCGACGAGGTACACGCCGTGTTTTGCCGCGAACGCGACCCAGCCCTGCACCGTCGGGCCGTGCGGCACGGGCTCGGCATGGGCGAAGGCTTCGGCGCGGCCGTTGAAGCAGTAGCCGGTGGTCGCCAGTTCGGGCAGCACGATGAGCTGCGCGCCGCCGGCCACCGCAGCCTCGAGCTGTTGGCGCACGGCAGCGGCGTTGCGCGCGAGGTTCTCGACGCCGACCTGCGGGTCGAACTGCACGACGGCCACGCGCACGGGGCTGGCGCGCAGGCCGGGTACGGCGTCGCCGCCGGAGGGAATGTCATGGGGAGCGGGGGTCGGGAGGGTCATGGCCATTTCAGGTTTCAAATTAAAACCATGCGGATGCTAGTCGCATCGGTTTTAATTTGCAACCAATCCAGCGCTACGGTCTAATCCCGCCATCCCAGGGACGCACAGGAAGCACACGATGGCCAGGAGAAAAAGTCTGAGGTTCGACGCCTGCCCGATGGCGCGCGCGCTCGAGATCGTCGGCGACCAGTGGTCGCTGCTGATCGTGCGCGACGCCTTCGACGGCATGCGGCGCTTCGGCGAGTTCCAGCAGAGCCTGGGCGTGGCCAAGAACATCCTGGCCGACCGGCTGAAGTGGCTGGTGCAGGAAGGCGTGTTCGACCTCGTGCCGGCCTCGGACGGCTCGCTCTACCAGGAGTACGCGCTGACGGCCAAGGGCCGCGGCCTGTTTCCCGTGGTGGTCGGCCTGCGGCACTGGGGCGAGGCGAACCTGTTCGCGCCCGGCGAGCCGCATTCGGTGCTGCTGGAGCGCGAGAACGGTGAGCCGGTAGCGCCGATCGACCTGCGCACGCGCGACGGCCAGCCGCTCGACCCCGCCGCGACCTTCGTGAAGAAGCTGCCCGTCACGGCCCCCTGACAGCGCCGCCCGCTCAGTCGTTGCCGATCGGGTACTCCAACGCGACGCGGATCTGGCGCGTGTTGAGTTCGGCCTGCGCCTTGTTGTTGCGGTGCTCGCCGTAGCGCAGCAGAAAGGCCAGGCCCTTGGCACTGCCTTGCTGGACCGTGTAGCGCAGCCAGAGGTCGCGCTCCCAGTGCCGGCCGCCCTGCCCGTAGCCCAGCCATGCGTAGCCTCCGCGCGGCGGCACCCGGCTGCCGTCGATGCCACTGCCGCGGATGTAGGCCGCGCCCAGGCTCAACCCGGGCGCTCCCCAACGCGCGGCATCCACTTCGTACCGCAGCTGCCACGACCGCTCATGCGGCGCATTGAAGTCGGACAGCTGCGCCGCATTGCCGAGCCAGACGGCGCCGCGCGTCACGTAGTCGAACGGCGTGTCGCCCGCGACCTTCTGCCAGCCCAGGCCCACGCGGTGGGGGCCGTGGGCGTAGCTGGTCATGAGGCTCGCGGTGGTGTTGTCCACCGGGCCGGCCAGCGCGCGGCCCGTGTCCTTGCTGCGGTACACCTGCAGGTCGAAGGACAGCGCACGCTTCTCCGGGAGCGGCACCGTGTACTGGGCCCCCAGGTAGCCGGTGCGCCAAGTGTCCTTCAGGCGTGCGACATAGGCCGTGAGCGACAGCGAAGCGCTGCCCTTCCAGGTGCCGCCGGCAAAGTCGAACACGTCGCCGCGCGGTGATTTCGGGTCGAGGTAATTGACGATCAACGGGTGGTTCGTGCCGCGCGCATGGCGGTCGGTCGATCCGGTGAAGCGGCCGGCCTGCAGCGTGAGCGTGTCGAACTCGCGGCTCGTCAGCAGCCAGCCGCGCATGGTCTCGGGCAGCAGGCGGGAATCGGACGCGCTGAAGACCGGCGTCTTCACGCGTTGCTCACCCACCGTCAGCACGGTGGCGGAGATGCGCGCCTTCAGCGCCACGCCGCCGCGCGCGATGCCGTCCTGCGCGTAGCCCGCGCCGTCCACCGGCAGCATGCGGATCTTGCCGACGCGCAGATCGTCGCCGTCGAGGCTGCGCGCGAGCGAGGCATGCGCGTCCACGCCGAAGCCGATCCAGCCCGGCGTGAAGCCGGACGCGACGGTGCCCATGACGCCGTAGCCCCACTCCTGCGCGTAGTCGCTGCGCCGCGCCTTCGGCAGCGTGGCGTTGCGCCCGCCGTTGCTGCGATCGCCGTGCAGGTAGCTCCGGTGCTCGTACACGCTGCGCTGGAGCACCCGCCAGCGCGTGTCCTCGACGAAGCCACCGCCTTCGGCCGCGAGGGCGGACGTGCCCAGCATCGCGAAGGCCGCACTGCAGACCCGCTTCATCGCCGGCCCTTCACAGGTACTTGAGCCACGCGATGTCGCGGCGGCGCGCCTTCAGAGCGGCAAAGGCGCGCACGGCGGGGTACAGCGCGAAGGCCAGCACGCCGGTGGTGAGCCACACCATCCAAACACTGTCGAACCCGAAGAGCCGGCCCTGGTTCGGACCCCAGACCGCCTCGGCCCCCAGGTAGAAGAACTTGAGCACGTACAGGTGCAGCACGTAGAAGAACATGGGCGCCGCGCCGAACACGGCCAGCGGTGCGAGCCAGGCCGCGCCCTGCCGGCGCTCGAACAGGCGCAGCAGCCACAGCCCCACGCCGAGCGTCAGCGCGATGAACAGCAAGGACGGTGGGTACTTCGTGACGTTGAGGAAGGCCATCACGGTCGTCAGCGCGCTGTCGCCTGCTGCCCAGGGCTTGTCGCCGTAGGCATTGAGTGCGCGCAGCGCCACGAAGCCAACGAGCAGGCCCACGGCCCACACGAGCAGCCGCCGCTGGCGCTGCGGCGCATCGGCGCCGGGCAGGAACCACGGCCCGGTGACGTAGCCCAGCGCGATCACGCCGATCCACGGCAGCAGCGGGTACGACGTGCGCAGCCTCAGGGCCTCGGACAGCTCAATCCAGCCCCGGTCGTGCAGCACGGCCCAGGGCACGTGCAGCACATGGCCGACGGGAAAGTGCACGCCGTCGAGCAGGTTGTGCCCCGCCACCAGCACCACACCCAACACGACCAGCGCCCGGCGCGGCAGCCACACCAACGCCGACAACGCCAGCATCGACAGCCCGATCACCCAGATCACCTGCAGGAACACCGTCGCCGGCGGGAACTGGAAGGTCCACGCAAAGTTGACGACCGTGACCTCCAGCAGCACGAGGAACAGGCCCCGCTTCCACAGGAACGAGGACGCCGCCGCGCGGCCGTCCGCCTGCTTCGCACCGTAGAGAAAGGCCGACAGCCCGGTCAGGAACACGAACACCGGCGCGCACAGGTGCGCCAGCAGGCGACCGAAGAACAGCGCCGGCGGCGTCTGCGCCACGAGCATCGGGTCGGGCACCTGGTGGTGCAGGTAGAAGGTCTCGCGCACGTGGTCCAGCAGCATGAACAGGATCACGAGGCCGCGCAGCGCGTCGATGGAGAGCAGCCGGGCCGGGGCGCCGGCCCCGGGTGGCAAGGAAGCGGATGGAACGTCGGGCATTTAATTATTGCGAATTGATTCGCAATAATTTACAGCATCGGACGATGCACCCTCCTGAAGGGTTTGAAGGGCCGGTTTATTCGCCGAGCAGTTCGCCGATCGGCTGCAGGTCTTCCACCCGGTCGCAGATCGACTTGATGACCATGGTGATCGGGATGCCCAGCAGCAGCCCCCAGATGCCCCACAGCCAGCCCCAGAAGATCACGCCCACGAACACCGCCACCGGGTTCATGCGGCTGGTGCGGCTGGTGAGCCAGGGCATCAGCAGGTTGCCCACCACCGTGTGGATGGCCAGCGAGACGCCGCCCACCAGCAGCGCCATCTCGATGCTGCTGAACTGCAGGAAGGCCATGAGCCCCGCCGCCACCAGCACGATCACCGAGCCGATGTAGGGAATGAGGTTGGTCACCGCCGCGATGATTCCCCACACGGCCGCGTTCTCCACGCCGAGCAGCCAGAACGCCAGGCCGGTGGTCAGCCCCACCAGCCCGCTCACCAGAATCTGCACCAGCAGGTAGCGTTCGATGTTGCGCGTGATGTCGTCCAGCACGTGCACCGTGACCTTCTTCTTCTGCAGGCTGGGCCCGGTGATCTTGATGAGCTTGCGCCGGAAGGTGTCGCCCGAGCACAGCGCGAAGTAGGTGAGGAAGGCCACCAGCGTGAGCTGCCCCAAGGCGTTGAGCAGGCCGACCGTGCCGCTGAGCAGGTAGTCGCGCACGTTGAAGCCCGGCCGCTCGATCACGACGCGCGCCACGCCCTTGCGCGAAGCGACGCGCGCGGAGTTTTCCTCGGCCGCTTTCTCGAGCTGCGCGGCGGCCTGCTGCACGCTGTCCAGCGGGGTGGCGCTGGCGTTCTTGTCGCGGCGCATGGCCTGGCCGAGTTTTTGTGCGGCGACCGGCAGCGAGTCGAGCAGTTGCGAGGCGCTGCCCGAGAGCGAGTAGCCGGTCCACCCGAGCCCGCCGAACAGGCCCAGCAGGATCGCCGCCGCGCCGATCCAGCGCGGCACGTACCAGCGGTGCAGGCGCTCGACCAGCGGCGACAGCGCGTAGTTCAGCAACAGGCTCAGCATGAGCGGCACGAACACGGCCTGGCCCCAGCGCAGCGCGAAGACGCTGGCGAGCACGGCCAGCACCACGAGCGAGGCGCTGCGCACGTCGACCGGCATGTGCAGCACGAAGCGCCTGCGCAGGGCGGAGGTGGAATCTTCGCTCGGCTCGACGGGCGCCGCGGGCTCGACGGGTTCGACCGGCGGCGGCGGCGCCGGAGCAGGTGCAGGCGCAGGCGCAGGCGGCGGCTCATCCGCAGCCACCGGCCGTTCAGGCGCCGGTTTCGGGCCGGCCGGGGTGTCGTCGGTCATCGCGATTCCTTCAGCATCTCGCGCACCGCGGCCAGCTGGCGGCGCGACACCGCCACGGGCTCGGGCACCGAGTCCAGCCGCAGCGCCCAGCCATCGGCGTCCTCGCCGTCGTCGTAGCGCTCGAGCGCGCGGATGGCCGAGCGCGCCACCAGCGCATTGCGGTGCACGCGCAGGAAGCGGTTCGGGTAGCGCTCCTCGAAATCGTTCAGCGAGCCATCGAGGATGTGGCTGCGCGTGGCGGTGCGCACCGTGAGGTACTTGTATTCGGACTTGAGGTACAGCACTTCGGACAGCGGCACGCGCTCGGCGCGGCCCCGGTCCTGGATCAGCACGCACTCGGGCGTGGCCTCAGCCGCCGGCTGGGCGGCGCGGCGCTCCTTCAGGAAGCGTTCGACCTTCTGCAGCGCCTGCTGCAGCCGCTCGGCGCGCACGGGCTTGGTGAGGTAGTCGACCGCCTCCAGCTCGAAGGCCGTGACCGCGTGGCTGGCGTGCGCCGTCACGAACACCACGGCCGGCGCGTCGGGCCGGCTGCGCAGCGCGCGCGCCACCTCGATGCCGTCGACGCCGGGCATGTGCACGTCGAGCAGCACGAGGTCGAGGTCCATCGCGGCCAGGTGGGCCAGCGCCTCTTCGCCCTGCGCGGCCTCGGCCGTCACCTCGGCGGCGGGCGAGGTGCAGTCGCGCAGCAGCGTGCGCAGGCGCGAGCGGGCCAGGGCTTCGTCGTCAACGATCAGGGTCTTGAGGCTCATGATTCGGCGGGGATGGCAATGCGTACGCGGTAGTTCTTCTGGTCCATGCCGGCGCTGAACTGCATCTGCATGTCGTGCAGCAGGCGCAGCCGCTCGCGCACGTTGTCCAGGGCGATGCCGTGGCCGCGCGGCAGCGGCTCGTCGGCCCAGCGCAGCGGCGGCAGGCTGTTGACCACCTCGATCACGACCATGCCGCCGCGCCGCTCGGTGCGGATGCGCAGCTTGCCGCCCTCGGGGCTGGGCTCCACGCCGTGCTTGATGGCGTTCTCGACCAGCGGCTGCAGCAGCAGGGGCGGCAGGCGCGCGTCGCTGGCGGCGGCATCGAGGTCCCAGCGGATGCGCAGGCGCTCGCCGAAGCGCACCTGCTCGATGGCCAGGTAGCGCTCGGCCAGCGCGATCTCGTCGGCCAGCGTGCCCGATTCGCCGGGCACGGTGAGCGCCTGGCGGAACAGCTCGGCCAGGTCTTCGAGCATGGTCTCGGCCTTGGCGGGCTCCTCGCGCACCAGCGCGATGGCGCTGTTGAGCGTGTTGAACAAAAAGTGCGGGCGGATGCGCGACTGCAGCTCTTCGAGCCGGGCCGTGGTCGCGGCCGGCGTCTGGCCGCGCGCGCGCAGCACCATCGCCGCCATCACCAGCCCCGCGAACAGCGCGCCGGCCAGCGCGCTGGCCAGCCAGGGCGCGCTGGCGATCACGCCGGTCAGGCGCAGCAGGCCGCAGCCGTACAGCGAGGCCACGGCGCCCAGCACGGCGCCCGCGGCGTATTGCCCGGGGGGCGGCAGGCGCCGCAGCTGCTTCTTGAGCCCGCAGGCCGCCACCAGCCACAACAGCGTGGCGGGCAGCGCGCCGCCGGTGACCGTGGCCGCCTGCACCAGCCATTCGCCGAAGGAGCCGACCACGAACAGCGTGGCCACCGCCACCACCGCTTCGACGAACACCACGGTGCGCAGCACCACGCCGATCTGGCAGGCGTCGAACAGCGCCGGACCGCCGCGCACGGGCGCGCGGGCGCGTTCCGGCGACGCGGCGGACGTGGAGGGGGAGCTGGCCGATAAAATCGCCGGGTTGCGCATCGCAGACATCAGATCCATCGGGTGACCAACCCATTATTGCCTTCCTGGACGGCTCCCATGACCCAAAACCAACTCGACAAGAAATCCGAAGCCTGGTCGGCCCTGTTCTCCGAACCGATGAGCGACCTGGTGAAGCGCTACACCTCCAGCGTCTTCTTCGACAAGCGCCTGTGGCAGGCCGACATCGAGGGCTCGCTGGCGCACGCCGGCATGCTCGCCGCCCAGGGCATCATCAGCGTGACGGACCACGCCGCCATCGAGCGCGGCATGACGCAGATCCGCAGCGAAATCGAGGCCGGCAGCTTCGAGTGGAAGCTCGACCTCGAGGACGTGCACCTGAACATCGAGGCCCGCCTGACCCAGCTCGTGGGCGACGCCGGCAAGCGCCTGCACACCGGCCGCAGCCGCAACGACCAGGTCGCCACCGACGTGCGCCTGTGGCTGCGCGGCGAGATCGACCTCATCGGCGACCTGCTGGTCGAGCTGCAGAAGGCGCTGGTCGACATCGCCGAGAAGAACGTCGAGGTGATCCTGCCCGGCTTCACCCACCTGCAGGTGGCCCAGCCCGTGAGCTTCGGCCACCACATGCTGGCCTACGTGGAAATGTTCAGCCGCGACGCCGAGCGCATGGGCGAGGTGCGCAAGCGCGTCAACCGCCTGCCGCTGGGCGCCGCCGCCCTGGCCGGCACCAGCTACCCGCTGAACCGCGAGCTCGTGGCGCGCACCCTGAAGATGGACAGCGTCTGCCAGAACAGCCTGGACGCCGTGAGCGACCGCGACTTCGCGATCGAATTCACCGCCGCCGCCAGCCTGTGCATGGTGCACGTGAGCCGCCTGAGCGAAGAACTCATCATCTGGATGAGCCAGAACTTCGGCTTCATCAACATCGCCGACCGCTTCACCACCGGCTCGTCGATCATGCCGCAGAAGAAGAACCCCGACGTGCCCGAGCTGGCGCGCGGCAAGACCGGCCGCGTGGTCGGCCACCTGATGGCGCTCATCACGCTCATGAAGGGCCAGCCGCTGGCCTACAACAAGGACAACCAGGAAGACAAGGAGCCGCTGTTCGACACCGTCGACACGCTCAAGGACACCCTGCGCATCTTTGCCGAGATGATCGGCGGCATCACCGTGAAGCCGCAGGCCATGGAGGCCGCCGCGCTGCGCGGCTACGCCACCGCCACCGACCTGGCCGACTACCTCGTGAAGAAGGGCCTGCCCTTCCGCGACGCGCACGAAACCGTGGCCCACGCCGTGAAGGCCGCTACCTCGCACCAGGTCGACCTGTCGGAGCTGCCGCTGGCCGTGCTGCAGCAGTTCAACCCGAACATCGAAAAAGACGTGTACGACGTGCTGAGCCTGCGCGGCTCGCTCAACGCCCGCAACGTGCTGGGCGGCACCGCGCCCGTGCAGGTCAAGGCACAGGTCGCCCGCCACCGCGCTCGCCTGGGCTGAAGCCCGCGGCCACGCCACCGAGGGCCGCGCTTCATGTTCTACGCCATCCCGCTCGAAAACAAGCCGAGCTGGCGCAATCCGCCGTGGATGACGGTGCTGCTGATCCTCCTGAACATGCTCGTGTTCTGGGGGCCGCAGCGCATCGAAGAAAACGGCCGCGAGCGCGCCGCGCAGTTCTACGTGCAGAGCGTGCTGCCCGAGCTGGAGCTGCCGCCCTTCGTCGAGTGGCTCGAAAAAACCGACCCCAAGCGCGGCAAGCTGGCGCGCCGCATGCTGGCGCATGAAGAGGCCTACCCGCAGCTGCTCGAAGGCCTGCAGAACGACCAGCCCTTCCTGAAGAAGCTGCGCGCCGACCAGGTCGTGACGCCCGCGAACCCGCGCTTCGACGAATGGCAGCGCGACCGCCGCCAGTACGAGGCGATGCTGCCCGCGCCGTTCACCGCGCGCTGGTCGCAGGACTACGGCAAGGACGCCGAGTTCAAGCCCTGGACCTGGCTGACCGCCACCTTCCTGCATGGCAGCACGGGCCACCTGCTGGGCAACATGCTGTTCCTCTTTCTGTTCGGCTTCTCGGTCGAGCTGGCGCTGGGGCGCGGCACCTACCTGAGCTTCTACCTGCTGGGCGGCGTGGGCTCCGCGCTGCTGGCCGGCTGGGCCTATGCGGGCAAGGGCGGCTACGGGCTGGGGGCCTCGGGCGCGATCTCGGCGCTGATGGGCATGTACGCCGTGATGTACCGGCTGCGGCGCATCCGCTTTTTCTACCAGCTGTTCTTCTATTTCAACTACGTCACGGCGCCCGCCCTGCTCTTGCTGCCGGCCTGGATCGTCAACGAGCTGGTGCAGCACTGGATCGGCGGCCAGGGCATCGCCTACATGGCCCACCTGGGCGGCCTGCTGACGGGCGCGGCGCTGATGGCCGGCGCGATGTGGCTGGGCCGCGTGAAGACGCCCGAGACCGTGAAGTCGGAAATGGTGACCGACGACCACCGCTTCGACCAGCACGTGGCCGCCGCGCGCAAGCTGTCGGCGGCCATGAAGTTCGAGCCCGCGTGCGTTGAATGGCGCGCCGCCGCCGCCCTGCGCCCCGGCGACACCGACACGCTGCGCGCCTGGTTCCACACCGCGCGCCTGCAGCCCGCGAGCGACGACTTCCACCAGGCCGCGCGCCGCATCTTCCGCCTGCCCGCCACCGATGCCGACACGCTCGCGCTGCAGCACGCCAGCTTCACGACCTACCTCGACCAGGCCAAACCGGGCGTGCGCCTGAAGCCCGACGACATGGCCCGGCTGGCGCGCCGCTTCGCGCGCATCCGCCAGTTCGGCGACGCCGACAAGCTCTGCCGCATCCTGCTGAAGACCGCGCCCGACCACCCCGAGCTGGCCGACACGCTCTCGGTGTGCGCCAACGGGCTGCTGCACGCGGGCGAACGCGATCGCGCCCTGGGCCTGCTGCCGCACCTGCTGCGGCTGGCGCCCAACGACATGGTCACGCGCGCCTTGCAGCGCACGTAAAAAACCCGGCGCGCGGCCGGGTTCGTTGACGAAGCGCCGCTGCGCTTACTTGTCGTTGTGCAGGTACGTCGCCTGCTTCGGCAGCAGCAGGCTGACCAGGAAGGCCACGCCCATCATCGCCGTCACGTACCAGTAGAAGTACGACTCGTGGCCGATCGACTTCAGGCCCAGCGCCACGTACTCGGCGCTGCCGCCGAAGATGGCGTTGCCCACCGCGTACGACAGGCCCACGCCCAGCGCGCGCACTTCGGGCGGGAACATCTCGGCCTTCACGATGCCGCTGATCGAGGTGTAGAAGCTCACCACCGCCAGCGCCAGCGTGATCAGCACGCCGGCCATCAGCGGGCTGCTCACGTTTTGCAGGTTGCTCAGCACGGGCACCGTCATCAGCGCGCCCAGGGCGCCGAACAGCAGCATGTTGCTGCGCCGGCCGATGCGGTCCGACAGCGCGCCGAACAGCGGCTGCATGCACATGTACAGGAAGAGGCACGCCGTCATCACGTTGCTGGCGGTCTTGATCGACATGCCGGCCGAGTTCACCAGGTACTTCTGCATGTAGGTGGTGAAGGTGTAGAAGATCAGCGAGCCGCCGGCCGTGTAGCCCAGCACCACGAGGAAGGCGCGCTTGTGGTGCTTGAACAGCTCGGCGACGCTGCCGGCGCCCTTGGCGGCGCGGGTCTTGGTGCTGGCCGTTTCGGTCAGCGTGCGGCGCAGCATCAGCGCCACGACGGCGGCCAGGGCACCCAGCACGAAGGGAATGCGCCAGCCCCAGGCCTTGAGCTCGGCCTCGGTGAGCAGCTGCTGCAGCACCACCACGGCCACCACGGCCAGCAGCTGGCCGCCGATCAGCGTGACGTACTGGAACGACGAGAAGAAGCCGCGCTGGCCGCGCATGGCCACTTCGCTCATGTAGGTGGCGGTGGTGCCGTATTCGCCACCGACCGACAGGCCCTGCAGCAGGCGCGCGGCCAGCAGCAGCGCGGGCGCCCAGGCGCCGATCTGCGCGTAGGTGGGCAGGCAGGCAATGACCAGCGAGCCCACGCACATCATGACGACCGAGGTCACCATCGAGGTCTTGCGGCCCTTGCGGTCGGCCAGCCGGCCGAACAGCCAGCCGCCGATCGGGCGCATCAGGAAGCCGGCGGCGAACACGCCGGCGGTGTTCAGCAGCTGGACCGTCGGGTCCGACTTGGGGAAGAACGAGGGCGCGAAGTAGATCGCGCAGAAGGCGTAGACGTAGAAGTCGAACCACTCCACCAGGTTGCCGGACGAAGCGGCAAAGATGGCGAAGATGCGCTTGCGCTTTTCCTCGAAGGTGTAGGGGGTGGTGTCGCGGGTCGCGTCCGGGCTGGAAGCGCCGGCGCTCGTGCTGCTGCTGGCAATGGCGGTCATGCGGGGGGTCCTTGTCTCTGGCTGCAGCCCCCGCGAAGCCCGCGGAAAGCCGTGCCGGGGAGTCTGGTCCGCCGGGGGCACGCTGTCGTCCGTAGGGCCCCCGCCGCGGGACTGCGTACCGGTACGCAGGGGTAAACCCTAAGTTCTAGCCAGAGGTTGGGGCGCCTTCAGGGCGACGCTCCCGCCGACGGGGAACCTTGCTCCGCGAATGTCCCCCGGGCTTCGCCCTCCTCCTTGATTTCGCTGCGCAAGGCGCCCCATCGGCGTGAGCGTGTTCAGTGCAGGCGTTGATCGGCCGCACACCGCCGCCGCTTCCCGTGCCCAGGACACTGGGTGCTTCCCGCAGCGAAATCAAGGAGGAGGGGCGAAGCCCCGGGGGACATTCGCGGAGGGAAGCACCCGGTGGCCTGGGCACGCGCCCCGAACAGAACTACAACCCGTGCTCGCGCAGGAAGCGATCCAGCTCCAGGCTGCTCGAAAAGCCCAGCTTCGCGAACATGTGGGCCCGGTGCGTCTCCACCGTGCGCAGTTCCAGCGGTGCCAGTTCCTGCGCGATGCGCTTGTTGGGCAGGCCTTCGGCCACGAGCCGGGCGACCTGCATCTCGCGCGGCGTGAGCTTGGCCCACAGCGCCTGCGCGGCCTGCCGGGCCTGGCGGCGCACGGCGATCTCCTCGGCTTTCTGCAACGCCTTGGCGATGCTGTCGAGCAGGCGCTCGTCGTTGCAGGGCTTTTCCAGCCAGCCCAAGGCGCCGTTCTGCACCGCCTCGACCGCCATCGGGATGTCGCCGTGCCCGGACAGGAAGATCACGACCAGCGGGCTGTCCTGCGCGCGCAGCGCGTCGAACACCTGCAGCCCGCTCATGCCCTCCATGCGCAGGTCGAGGATGGCGCAGCCGGGGCGCTGCAGGTCGGCGCCGGCCAGGAAGGCTTCGCCCGAGGCAAAGGCCTGCACCGCGTGGCCGCGCGACAGCAGCAGCAGGCCCAGGGAGCGGCGCACGGCCTCGTCGTCGTCGACGACGCACAGGTGGTTGGCAAGCAGGGGTGCGTTCACGGGGAAGCCTCCAGTTCGAGGGTGAAGACCGTGCCGCCGCCGGGCCGGTCGGCAAACGACAAGCGGCCGCGGTGGGCCTCCACGATGGTGCGGCAGATGTTCAGGCCCAGCCCGAGCCCGCCGGCCTTGGTGGTGAAGAACGGCGCGAAGACCTGCTCGGCCAGCGCGGCGTCGATGCCGGGGCCGTGGTCGGCGATGCGGATGTGCACGCGGCCTTCATGCAACCCGGCCTCGACCTCGACCACGCGCCGCTCGGGCGGCGTGCCCTGCTGCATCGCCTGCAGGCTGTTGGACAGCAGGTTCAGCAGCACCTGCTCGAGCAGCACGCGGTCGCCGCGCACCGGCGGCAGCGCGGGCGGAATGCGCACCTCGGCGCGCACCTGCCGCTGGCGCATCTCGCCCTGCAACAGCGCCAGCGCATTGGCCACGAGCGCGGCCACGGCGCAGTCTTCGGTGCCGGCGGTGCGCTGGCGCACGAAGCCGCGGATGCGCCGCACGATCTCGGCGCTGCGTTTGGCCTGCGCCACGGTCTCGTCGAGGCTGCTGGCCAGCAGCGGCTGGTTGCCCTGCGCGGCGAAGGCCTTGGCGGCGCTGGCGAAGTTGCTCAGCGCCATCAGCGGCTGGTTGAGTTCGTGCGCCAGCGTGGAGGCCATCTCGCCCAGGCTGGCCAGGCGCTGCGCGTGCTGCAGCTGCTCGTCGTTCTGGCGCTGGCGCAGCTCGGCGCGCTTCTGCTCGGTGATGTCGACCACCGAGCTCATCCAGCCGCTGTGGCGGCCGTCGGCGTCGATGAGCCGCGCGGTGTAGACCATGGTGATGACCTCGTGCCCGTCGCGGTGCCGCAGGCGCGACTCGAAGCCCGAGCGCGCGGGCTGCCCGCTCATCATGGCCTCGTAGTGGAACCAGTGCTGCGTCACGTCGTCGGGGTGCCAGTAGGGGTACGGCGGCAGCCGCCCCAGCAGCTCGTCGGCGCCGTAGCCGGTCATCTCGCAGAAGGCCGGGTTGACGTAGATGATGCGGCCCTGCAGGTCGCGCGCGCGCATGCCGACCAGCAGCGAGTCTTCCATCGCCTTGCGGAAGGCGTGGGCCTGGTCCAGCTCGTGGGTGCGCTCGCGCACGCGCAGCTCGAGGTCGCGCCGCGCGTCGCGCTGCTCGGCGAAGCGGCGCTCGCGCAGCCGCCAGTACAGCGCGCCCAGCAGCAGCACGCCGGCGCCCAGCAGGCCGAGCATCCAGGTGCGCTCGCGCGCGCGGGTGACTTCGGCGTGGTCGGCCATCACCGTCAGGGTCCAGCCCAGGTCGGGCAAGGGCTCGTCCACGGCGAGAAAACGGCGCGCCTTGCCGCCGACCGTGGTGCGCACCAGGTAGCCCGGCGCGCCTTCGATGTGCTCGACGCGCCAGGGCAGCGGCGCGAAGCGGGTGCGCGTGCCGTACTGCTGATCGTGCTCGATGCCGGCCAGGTCGGCGGGGCTCAGCGCCCGCGTGGCCTGGTACATCCAGCCCGGCACCGAACTCAGGAACACGATGCCGCGCGCGTCGGTCAGCAGGATCGGGTCGCGCACGAAGGCCCAGGCGTCGTGCAGCTGGCGCAGGCTGACCTTGACGGTGACCACGCCCAGCACCTCGCCGCCGCCCTCGGCGCGCACCGGTGCCGACATGAACAGCCCCGGCTCGCCCGTGGTCTGGCCCACGCCGTAGAACAGGCCGCGCCGCCCGGCCCGCGCGTCGAGAAAGTACGGCCGGTTGGCGTACGACTCGCCCACGAAGCTCTGCGGCGTGGCCCAGTTGCTCGCGGCCAGCGTGAGGCCCTGCGGGTCGGTGAGGTACAGCGCGTCGGAGCCCGCGAGGCGGTTCACCTCCTCGATGTGGTGGTTGGCGCGCTGCCGCGCGGCGGGGTCCTGCGGGTGGGCCAGCACGGCCAGCACGTCGGGGTGCATGCCGGCGGTGAACGGCAGGTAGCCGTACTTGCCGGCGGCGTCGCGCAGGCCGAGCACGTGCACTTCCATGGCGCGGCGGATCGAGTCGGCCTGGAAGTTCGCCTCGCGCCGCGCGGCCCACTGGCCGGCCACGGCAATCAGCAGCAGCGCCAGCGCCACGGCGCCCGCCCAGGCCGCCAGCGCGCGGCGGCGGGAACGCGCCGGCGATGCAGAAGATGAGGGAGCAGGAAGGGACGGTTCGGGCGAAAGGGGCGGCATAGGAGGCAGGTCCGGCCGGCGCGGCGTGCGGAATTTTGCCCTGATCCGCGGGCCGGTCCCCTCTCAGGCCGCCGGCCGCAGCAGCCAGCGCACTTCCTGCGTCTGCTCGCTCTCGGGGTAGCGGGCCTCGAGCGTCGTGAGGATCGGCTGCGCCATGTCCGTGCGGCCCAGCCCCTGCACCAGCGCGCGGGCTGCCAGCTCGTAGGCCTGCGGGATCGCCGCGTGGCCGCGGAAGCGCTTGTCGAAGCCCGACAGCAGCGCGAGTGTGCCGTGGGCGTCGCCGCCACGCCACTCGGCGCGGGCCATCGCGATGACCATCGCCGGGTCGTCGAGCACGAAGGTCTTGTCGATGGCGCGGCAGGCCTTGAAGACTTTCAGCGCGTCCGATGCGAGGTCGCGCCGCATCAGC
Organism: Variovorax sp. GW458-11-26-14-LB1; assembly: GCF_059423965.1. Taxonomy (NCBI): domain Bacteria; kingdom Pseudomonadati; phylum Pseudomonadota; class Betaproteobacteria; order Burkholderiales; family Comamonadaceae; genus Variovorax; species Variovorax sp. GW458-11-26-14-LB1. Next base: position 77,234 of record NZ_JBWKYW010000004.1, on the reverse strand, counting down.
AGCGGAATGAAGCGGCGCGCGTGGTCGAACAGCGTGTCCTTCTTCTCGGGCATGAGCGCCAGCACGCGGTGGTAGCGGCGCTGCGCGGCCAGGTCGTCGGCGTCGGCGGTGCGCTGCGCCTCGTAGGCAATGCCCAGCGCGGCGGCCAGGTCGCCGTCGGTGATGCACTGCGCCACCTCTGCGTCGGTGCGCTGCGCGGCGATCTGCGCAGGCGTGCGGCGGTCGACCGGCGCGCCGATGTCAGCGCCCGCGCCGGGCACGAGGTCGATGCCGAAGGCGTCGTGGTGCTGGTACATCACGTAGCCCAGGAGGCTGGCCATCACCCAGCCGAAGTAGATGAACGCGAAGTTGACGATCGGCAGCACGATGCGTCCGTCGAACACCGGCAGCACCATCGAGATCGCCACCTGCGCACCCGTGCTCAGCAGGAACAGGAAGAAGCACAGCAGCGCGTAGGGCCAGCCGATGGTGCGCATCGCGTCCATCACGTAGCCCGGGTTCATGGCCTGGAAGAAGCTGCCCGACTGCACCAGCACGATCACCGCCGCCGGGAAGGTGAAGGACATGATGAAGAGACCCACCGTGCCCAGCACCGGCTCGTACCAGGCGAGCCAGCCGATGAGCATCGTCTGCACCAGCGAGATGGCGAAGAGCTTCCACGGCAGGTAGGTCCACTCGTCGCTCGATTCACGGCCGAAGTCGGCCGAGTCGCGGATGCCGCGCGCGCCCAGCGCGATGACCTTGAAGCCGTAGCGGCTGGCCGCCAGGATGATGCCGACCTCGATGACGACGAAGGCCAGCGCATCGGGCAGGAAGAACACGGCCTCGAACAGCAGGCTGCAGAACGACAGCACCAGGCCGTAGGCCAGCGGCCGCAGCTGCAGCGGAAAGGCGAAGAAGCTGTTGAGGCGGTGCCAGAACGGCGGGGGCGGCGGCAGGGAGTCGCGGTCGATCATGGCGGGGCCTGTGGTGCTGCGGCTACTTGCGGAAGAAGTCGCTCTGGCTCATGGCGCCCGCGCCGCCCAGGCGCACCACGGTGACGCCGTTGGAATGCACGAGGCGCATCTGGCCGAGTTCGCGCTCCAGGCGTTGGGTGAAACTGCTCTTGTACTGCAGCACCGACTCGCCCATCTTCAGCACGCTGGTGCCCGTGACGGTGGCGCTCTTGCGGTCGGTGGCCACCTCGATGCTGTCGATGTGGTAGTCGTACTCGATGGTGAGGATGCCGCCCATGCGGTCGCCGACGGTGCGAAACAGCTCGATGTTCTCCTTCACCGTGTCGCAGGCTTCGTCGCGGTTCTGGGTGGTCTCGAGGGTGCGGCCCATGGCCGTGACCTTGCTCTCGATCACCGCCTTGCGGCTGAGTTGCTTGCAGATCGCCTCGGCGTCGCGCGAGTACACGGCGTGGGCGTCCTTCCGGTAGTAGTCGCGCACCATCGCCTCGTCGAGCTTGCGGCCGCCGACAAAGAAGAACCACGCGCCCACGCAGAGCGCGATCACGATCGCAATTTGCTTCATTCCCGCCCCCGCGCGCACGCGGTCCCGCTCCGTTTTGCGGCGCAGTATACGTTGCCGAATGTTTCCAAACGGCGGCGCGGCGGGGGTTCCCGGCGCTTCAGCCGGCGCGATAGAAGATGTAGTCGGCCTGGTACTTCACGACCTGTTTCTGGCCCAGATTCGTCGCGCCACAGGTGGCGGCGGGCGCCACGCCGCCCTGCGTGGCGACGCGCTGGATGTAGCTCACGCCCTGCATGGCGCCCATGCCGGTGGCGGGGTTGGCCTTCACCAATTGGTGGGGAATGTTGCCGGTACCGTTCGGCGCCACCGCCACCTGTGTGGCCGTGACCTTCGAGCCGTCCGCGTTCTCCCAGGTGGCGGGCGGGCCGTAGTACTTGCCGACCTGCTTGCCGGCGCGGTCCATCAGCTTGGCGTCGGGGCCGACGAAGACCCACTCGTGCGCGCCCGGCGTGTTGGCCTTGGCGCGGCATTCGTAGGTGATGTCGCCCGCGCCCACGGTTTCCATGGCCACGCGGTGGCCGGCGGGCACCTTCACGGCGTCGGGCAGGCTGGCCTGCGAGAACATCGGCGCGGGCTTGGCGCCCATGCCGGAACAGGCGGCCAGGCCAAGCGCCGCTGCGGTGGTGGAAGCCAGGACGGTCAGGGTGCGGATGTGCATGGTCGTTTCCTCGGTGTCTGTTTGATCGGTGGTGAAAGAGAAAGAGCCGCCGTCTGGAGTTCTGCATCTCGACGCCCCCTGTCCCGTGTACGCAGCCCGATGGCCGGTGGATTCAGGCGGGCCGCGCTGAATCCGCCGCCCCCGCCGGGCCGTACCTCGGACATGCGCACCGATGCCCCACAATCCGCCGATGACCGCACCCAGCCCCGACGCCGAACTGATGGCGCTGATCGACCGGATCGGCCATCGCGACGAAGCCGCCCTGCGGCAGCTGTACGACCGCACCTCGCCCCGCCTCATGGGCCTGGCGATGCGGGTGGTGCGCCAGCGCGAGTGGGCCGAAGACGTGCTGCAGGAGTCCTTTCTCACCGTCTGGCGCGTGGCCGGCGACTACCGCGCCTCGCTGAGCCCGCCGCTGGCCTGGCTGGGGCTCATCGTGCGCAGCCGCTCGCTCGACCTGCTGCGCCGCCGCACCGCCGACCGCGCCCAGCTCACGCAGGAGTTCGACGAGCTGATGGCCGACACCTTCGAATCCGACACGCCCAACCCGGCCGACATGGCCGATGCGAGCGAGCAGGCCTGGGCGCTGCACCAGTGCCTGAGCCAGCTCGAGGGCCGCCAGCGCGAGGTGGTCAGCCTGGCCTACCTGCGCGAGATGAGCCACGGCGAGCTGGCCGAACAGCTCAAGCTGCCGCTGGGCACCGTGAAGACCTGGATCCGTCGCGGGCTCGAGAAGCTGCGCACCTGCATGGGCCGCTTCGCCTGACCACGAGACCCGCCCCATGAACCTCCTTGCCCACCCCGAACTGCTCGAACTGCTGGCCGCCAGCCATGCGCTGGGCACGCTGCGCGGCGGCGCCCGCCGCCGCTTCGAAACCCTGGCGCGCGAGCAGGCGCCCGTGCGCGCCGCCGCGCTGGTCTGGCAGGGCCGGCTGGCCGGCATGACCGAGCTGCAGCAGCCCGTCGCGCCCGACCCGGCCGTCTGGACCCGCATCCGCAACCTGATCGACGCCGAGCAGGCGCAGCAGGCCCTCGAGCGGCAGCGCGACAACGCCGCGCCCATTGCCTCTGCATCGACGGGCGGCTGGCTGCGCAGCCTCGCGCTGTGGCGCGGCGCCGCCGCGGCCGGCGCGCTCGTGGCCGTGCTGGCCGTGGGCGTGGGCCTGAACCTGCGCGAGCAGCTGGTCAACGCGCCCGCCGTGCAGTACGTGGCCGTGCTGTCCGACGACAAGGCCGCGGCCTCCATGCTCGTGACCTTCGACCCGAAGAAGAAGCAGCTCGTGCTGCAGCGCGTGGGCAGCTTCCGCGAAGGCGCCGACAAGTCGCTGCAGCTGTGGGCCCTGCCGCCCGGCGGCGCGCCGCGCTCGCTCGGCGTGCTGGACAATGCACCGGCGCTGCGGCTGGCCGCCTCGGAATCCGATGTGCGCGTGCCGGCGCTGGCGATCAGCCTGGAGCCCAAGGGCGGCGTGCCGAGCGCGGGCGGCCCGACCGGGCCGGTGCTGTTCCATGGGCCGCTGATCGAAAAAACGCTCTGACCCTGTCCTGAATTTCTCCGCTTCCGTTCTCTTTCCGATGCCTTCGATGAAATCCGCGCTGGCGGCCACCGCCGCCCTGCTGCTGGCAACCGCCGCCTTCACCGCCCAGGCCCAGACCGCGGCCGCCGCCTTCCCCTACGAAGCCGACGGCGCCACGGCCGCCGACACCGCCTCCGCCTACCTCGCCGCCAAGGCCCGCTGGCACAACGAACTGGCCGCCTTCGCGCGCGCCGACCAGGAGCGCTTTCCGGCGCCGGGCGGCGTGGTGTTCGTGGGCAGCTCCACCGTGCGCATGTGGACGCGCCTGTCGCAGGATTTTTCCCGCGTGCCGGGCGGCATCGTCAACCGCGGCTTCGGCGGCTCGACGCTGGCCGACTGCGCCCTGTTCGCGCGCGACCTCGTGGTGCGCTACAAGCCCCGGCAGGTGGTGCTCTATGCGGGCGACAACGACCTGGCCGAGGGCCGCACGCCGCTGCAGGTGCTGGACAGCTTCGCGCGCTTTGCCAACACGGTGCGCGCCGAGCTGCCCGACGCGCGCATCAGCTTCATCTCGGTCAAGCCCAGCCCGTCGCGCGAGCAGCTGATGCCACAGATCCGCGAGACCAACCACGTGATCTCGGCCTACCTGAACCTGCTGCCCAACAGCGAGTACATCGACATCCACACGCCGATGCTCGGCGCGGACGGCCGCCCGCGCCCCGAGCTGTTCCGCGGCGACCGGCTGCACCTGACGGACGAGGGCTACCGGCTGTGGCAGTCGGTGGTGGCGCCGCATCTGCCGATGCCGCCTGCGGCGCCAGTTGCGCCGACCAACGCGCCCTGATCAGGGCGGCGGCAGCAGGTCCTGGTATTCGGGGAGCGTGAGCAGCTCCAGGTCGGGGAACTTGCGCACCGCCTCCTTGATGTTCTTCAGCGTCTGCGCCATGCGCGCGCGCACCGTCTTGCGCACCCAGGCCTGGTCGTCGGGCGGCAGGCTGGCCAGGTAGTAGGCGCCCGGCACGCAGCCGTGCAGGAAGTTCTCGGCCTTGGCCTTGGCTTCGTTGAGCCGCTTCGCGTGGACCTGGGCAATCACTTGCGCCAGGTCGGCGCCCGGCGAGGCCTTGCGTGCCGTGTTCAATTCGCTCATCACGGGGCCGTCGCTGTCGAAGGAGGCCGGGTGGCAGTGGACCCATGACAGGAACATCCGGTCGGCCGCCGATTGGCGGTCTGTCCCGTCGAAGTCGATGCTTCCGCCCAGATGTTTCGCCGCAGCGGCGTGGCCGCGCTCAGCGGCCAGCCAGCGCCATTGCAGGCTCTCGCTTCGACCGGCACCGCGCCTGAGAAAGACCGCGAGAGATTCATAAGCCGGCGTATAGCCTTCCGCCGCCGCCGAGCGAAGGTCTTCCATCGCGCGGGCGCGGGTTGCGGCATCGACCTCCACGCCCATCATGAGCGCCGAGCCGCGATGCACGCGTCCGAACGGGGTGCCGCTGTCGGCCAGCGTGATTTCGCAGGCCGATGGGTTGGCGGCACCGTAGCAATCCAGCCGCCGTTGCACGTCCTGTTGCGCTGCTTGCGGCAAGGCCGAATGCGCCGCCGCACCCCACGCCAGCACGCAGGCCGCCAGTGCACGTCTCCAAAGCACGGAATCGATCATCGCCCTCCCCCTCTTCTCAAAAAAACGAGCGGTGCTCCCTGCAGACACCTACGCCGGCGCAGGCTCCGAAGGCACATCGTCCGCCGGCGGCGGCACGTCCGCGCCGCGCGTGAAGCGTGCCACGAAGTACATCCCCGCGAACACCGCCGCCAGCAGCAGGCCGTCGCCCCACCAGGGCCGCGCCATCTGGTTGTCGCCGTAGAAGGCCAGCACCAGCAGCACCGCCACGAGGTGCGCGCAGAACACCGGCAGCGAGGCCGAGCCCATGGCCTCGAGCCAGTGCAGGCGCGGGATCTTGCGCATGAGCCAGGGCCCGAAGCGCACCGCCAGGATGCCCAGCGCCACCAGGTTCACGATCCGCAGCGGGCCGAGCTGCCACTTGTCGAACAGCAGGTTCATTTCCACATCGCCGCCGAACGGCGCCTGGCCGTTGATGCCGGTGTGGCGCCAGTAGAAGCCGTACAGCGCGATGCCCGCCGCCAGCACGAGCAGCCAGGCCGGAAAGCGCAGCGGCCGGGCCTCGGGCGCGTTGCGGCTGGCGCCCAGGCACAGGCCCGCGAACCACAGGAACTGCCAGGCGTAGGTGTTGAAGGCGCCCATCTCGTGGAACGGCACCGGCACGCCGAGGTAGCGCACCGCCAGCCCGTAGACCCATTCGCTGAGCCCGAACTGCGCCATCGCCCAGACCGTGGCGCTGGCCACCATCACGAGCGTCCAGCCGTGGCGCATGGCAAAGGCCAGCACCCAGGGGCTCATGAGCATGAAGAAGATGTACATCGGCAGGATGTCCAGCAGCGGCGGCTCGTAGATCAGCAGCAGCCCGAACAGGAAGCCGTCGCGCGGCTCGGCCAGGTAGTACGACACGAGGTTCTTGACCGCCGGCTGGTCGATGTGCACGCCGAGCGCGGCGATCACGGTGAACAAAAACAGCAGGATCGCCGCCTGGCACAGGTAGACCTTGAGCACGCGCCGCCAGAAAGCCTGGCGCATCGAGTCGACGCCGCGCACGTGGCCGATGCGGCTGTAGACCAGCCCCGCCACGAAGGCCGACAGCAACACGAAGCCCTCGGCGGCCGACACGAAGCCGAAAGGCTGACCCAGCGGATCGGTCAGCCGCGTGGGCAGGTGGGTGACGGTCATCAGCACGAGCATCAGCCCGCGCAAGGCGTCTATTTCCCAGTAGCGTTTCATTCGGTCGGCGGCGAGGTCTTGGTGGCGGTCTGCGCAGCGCACGCACGACGTCAGCGATTGTAAGAAGACCGGCGTACGTCGACCGAACGCGCGCTTCAAACACGCACGGCCTATGACGCTTGGCACTCCCGGAGCGCCATGCAAATCGGCTACGCTGCGCGCTGCCTCAAGGTGGAGAACTCCGTGAACCGTTTCATTCCGACATTGCTACTGGCCGCCGGCGCGCTCGCGGCGGGCCCGGGCTTTGCACTTCAGATCACCAGCCTGACCCCGCAGGGCGAAGTGGCGCGCGTGCGCCAGGTCGTCGCCAAATTCGATCAGGCGGCGGTCAACTTCGGCGACCCCAAGGCGCCCGCGCCGCTCACCGTGAGCTGCTCGGACGCGCAGGCCGGCAAGGGCACCGGCCGCTGGACCGACGCCAAGGCCTGGGTCTACGACTTCGAGAACGACCTGCCGCCCGGCGTGCGCTGCTCGGTCACCCGCATTCCCACCTTCAAGCCGGCCGGCGGCGGCGAGCTGACCGGCCCCGAACGCTATCAATTCAATAGCGGCGGCCCGTTCGTGCGCAACTACATGCCGGGCACCTACGCCCGCATCGACGAGCAGCAGATGTTCGTGCTCGAGCTCAACGGCGCGGCCACCATCGACAGCGTGCGCCAGAACGTCTGGTGCGCGGCCGACGGTGTCGGCGAACGCATTCCGGCCAAGCTGCTCGAGGGCGAGGCGCGTACCGAGCTGCTCAAGGCCTTCCACCGCGAGAAGGAAGCCGCGAAAGACCCGCTGCGCTTCATCACGATGCAGTGCAACCGCACGCTCACGCCCGGCGCCAAGGTGCAGGTCGTCTACGGCAAGGGCGTGGCCACGCCGTCGGGCGTCGCCAACAACGTGGAACGCCGTTTCGACTACCAGGTGCGCGAGCCCTTCGCCGTGTCCTTCAGCTGCGAGCGCGAGAACGCGCAGGCCGCCTGCCTGCCGCTGCGCCCGATGCAGCTGCAGTTCAATGCGCCGGTGACGCGCAAGGTGGCCTCGCAGATCGTGCTCAAGGGCGACGGCAAATCGATCAAGGCCACGCTCGAGAGCGGCGGCGGCTCGCAGAACGACGACGACGTGGTCAACAGCGCGAGCTTCGGCCCGCCGCTGGCCGAGAGCACGCAGTTCAGCATCGAGCTGCCTTCCGGCTTCCAGGACGCCTCGGGCCGCCCGCTGGGCACGCCCGGCAGCTTTCCGCTGAAGGTGGCGACCGGCGCGATGCCGCCGCTGGCCAAGTTCGCGGCCTCGCCCTTCGGCGTGATCGAGCGCCTGGCCGAGCCCGGCACCCCGGCCATGATGCCGGTCACGGTGCGCCGCGTGGAGCCGCAGCTGATGGTGCAGGCGCTCACGCCCGGCAAGGTGAGCGACCTCAACCCCAAGACCGACGCCGAGATCATCGCGTGGTACCGCAAGGTGCGCCGCTACGACAGCTACACGGTCAGCCGCGACACCGCACGCCGCGACGTGAAGGGCGCCCTGCCCCCGGTGATCGACAAGAACGAACGCTCGCACGTGCAGACGCGCATGGTGTCGCTGCTCGGCGGCCAGCCGGGCGTGAAGGCCCTGGACATGCCCAAGGCCGAGAGCGGCGACCCGCGCCCCTTCGAAGTGGTCGGCATCCCGCTCACGCCGGGCTTCCACGTGCTGGAGATCGCCTCGCAGAAACTCGGCGAAGCCCTGCTCGACGAGCGCTACAACGCCGGGCGCACGATGTACGTGCGCACCACCGCGCTGGTCACCAACCTGGCCGTGCACTTCAAGCTGGGCCGCGAGAACTCCATGGCCTGGGTCACCACGCTCGACAAGGGCAAGGTGGTGGCGGGCGCCGAGGTGCGCGTGTCCAGCTGCGACGGCAAGGCCGTGGCCACCGGCACCACCGACGCCAGCGGCATCGTGATGCTCAACGGCGTGTCGCCCGATGCACCGAGCTGCAACGGCCCGAACGAATACGAGACCAGCGCCTGGTTCGTGAGCGCGCGCGCCAAGGACGACAAGGGCGTGGAAGACCTCGCCTTCACCTGGAGCGACTGGCAGCGCGGCATCGAGCCCTGGCGCTTCAACGTGCCCACCAGCCTGGACGTGCGCCCCGACGGCATCGCCCACACCATCTTCGACCGCACGCTGCTGCGCGCCGGCGAGACGGTGTCGATGAAGAGCCTGCTGCGCACGCAGACCAGCAAGGGCTTCGGCCTGCCGGCAGACCGGCCCGACACGCTGGTCGTGACCCACATGGGCAGCGGCCAGCGCTTCACCCAGCCGCTGGCCTGGCGCAAGACCGCCACCGGCGGCCTGAGCGCCGAGAACAGCTTTGCCATTCCGCCGGCCGCCAAGCTCGGCGTGTACCAGGTCGAGCTGCGCAGCGGCGACGGCACCAGCGACGAAGGCAACAACCGCACCTACTCGACCGGCATCTTCCGCGTCGAGGAGTTCCGCCTGCCGGTGCTCGAAGGCCGCATCGCGCCCACCGAGAAGAAGCCGCTGGTGGCCGCCACGAGCGTGCCCACCGACGTGCAGATCAACTACGTGGCCGGCGGCGGCGCCGCCAACCTGCCGGTGCGCGTGTCGGCCATGGTGCGCGGCAAGGGCCTGAGCTTTTCCGACTACGACGCCTTCAGCTTCAACCCGCCGCGCGCCGCCGGCGACGGCAGCGAAGCCGCCACCGCCGCCGACACGAGCGCCGGCGAGGAAGACCTCAACAGCGTGAACGACACCCGCGTGATCGCCGACAAGCTGCCGCTCACGCTGAACAAGGACGGCGCCGGCAAGGTCACGATCGACAAGGTGCCCAAGGTGAAGGCGGCGCGCGAGCTGCTGCTCGAAGCCACGTATGCCGACCCGAACGGCGAGGTGCAGACCATTCGCAGCACGCAGACGCTGTGGCCCGCGTCGGTCATCGCCGGCATCAAGACCGAGGGCTGGGTCTCGACCAGCCAGAAGCTCAAGTTCCAGGCGCTCGCGCTCGACCTCACGGGCAAGCCCCAGGCCGGCGTGACGCTCAACGTGCGCGCCGTGGCCCGCATCACCACCACCAGCCGCAAGCGCATGGTGGGCGGCTTCTACACCTACGACAACAAGACCGAAACGAAGGACATCGGCACCGTCTGCTCCGGCAAGAGCGATTCGCGCGGCCTGCTGCTGTGCGAGTCGGAGCTGAAGGAAGCCGGCGAGGTCGAGCTGGTGGCCAGCGCCACCGACAGCGACGGCCGCAGCGCCAGCGCCGTGAGCTCGGTCTACGTGACCAAGCAGGGCGAACTGTGGTTCGGCGGCGAGGACAACGACCGCATCGACGTGCTGCCCGAAAAGAAGAGCTACCAGCCCGGCGAGGTCGCCAAGTTCCAGGTGCGCAGCCCGTTCCGCTTTGCCACCGCGCTGGTGGCCGTGGAACGCGAAGGCATCATCGAGACGCACGTGGTGCAGCTGGACGGCAAGGACCCGACGGTCAGCCTGCAGGTCAAGCCCGAGTGGGGCCCGAACGCCTACGTGAGCGTGCTCGCGCTGCGCGGGCGCCTGCGCGAAGTGCCGTGGTACAGCTTCTTCACCTGGGGCTTCAAGGCACCGCGCGAGTGGTGGACCGCCTTCTGGTACGAGGGCAAGGAATACGTCGCGCCCACGGCCATGGTCGACCTGAGCAAGCCCGCCTACCGCCTGGGCATGGCCGAGATCCGCGTCGGCACGCGCGCGCACCAGATCGACGTGACCGTCACCAGCGACAAGCCCAGCTACCCGATCCGCAGCAAGGCGCAGGTCACCATCACCGCCAAGCTGCCCGACGGCAAGCCGGCCGCCGGCGCCGAAGTGGCGCTGGCCGCGGTCGACCAGGCGCTGCTGGAGCTCATGCCCAACGACAGCTGGAACCTGCTCAACGCGATGCTGCAGCGGCGCAGCTGGGGCGTGAGCACCTCCACCGCGCAGATGGAAATCGTCGGTCGGCGCCACTACGGGCGCAAGGCCGTGCCCGCGGGCGGCGGCGGCGGCAAGGGCCAGACGCGCGAACTGCTCGACACCCTGCTCGTGTGGAACCCGAAGATCGTGCTCGACGCCAACGGCCAGGCCGTGGTGACGGTGCCGCTGAACGACGCGCTCACCACCTTCAAGATCGTGGCCGTGGCCGATGCGGGCACCAGCCTGTTCGGCACCGGCCAGGCCAGCATCCAGGCCACGCAAGACCTGCAGATCATCAGCGGCCTGCCGCCGCTGGTGCGCGAGGACGACCAGTTCCGCGCGCAGATCACCTTGCGCAACACCACGCAGAAGCCGATGAAGGTGGAAGCCACGCCGCGCGCCACGCTGCTCACGCTCGAGACGCAGACCGTCGACATCCCGGCCGGCGAATCGCGCGAGGTGGCCTGGAACGTGACCGCGCCCGCGCAGCTCGCGCAGACGCGCGCCGAAGCCATCCTGTGGGAGATCGAGGCGAAAGACACCGTCGGTGGCGCGCGCGACGCGCTCAAGGTGCGCCAGCGCATCGTGCCCGCCGTGCCGCTCACGGTGCAGCAGGCCACGCTGGTGCAGGTCGACGGGCCGTTCACGCTCGACGTGGCACCGCCCGCCGACGCCCTGCCCGGCCGCGGCGGCCTGAAGATGTCGCTGCAACCCAAGCTGGCCGAAGGCCTGCCGGGCGTGCGCGACTGGTTCGCCAACTACCCCTTCAGCTGCCTCGAGCAGAAGACCAGCAAGGCGGTCGGCCTGCGCGACGCGAAGATGTGGCAGGGCGTGCTGGCCACGCTGCCCACCTACCTGGACAGCGACGGCCTGGCCAGCTACTTCCCGCCGCGCGACGGCGAAGCCAACCGCGGCAGCGACATCCTCACGTCGTACCTGCTCGCGGCCACGCACGAAGCGGCGCAGCTCAACCCGGCCTTCGCGCTCGCCGACGACGCGCGCGCACCGATGGAGTCGGGCCTGATCGCGTTCGTCGAAGGCCGCGTCACGCGCGAGTTCTGGAGCCCGCGCAAGGACCTGGACGTGCGCAAGCTCGCCGCGCTCGAAGCCTTGTCGCGCTACGGCAAGGCCAAGGGCAGCATGCTCGGCAGCATCACCATCGCGCCGAACCAGTGGCCCACCAGCGCGGTGATCGACTGGGTCAACATCCTGAAGCGCGTGAACGACGTGCCGCAGCGCCAGCAGCGCCTGGACGAGGCCAACAACGTGCTGAAGGCGCGCCTGTCCTACCAGGGCACCAAGCTCATCTTCAGCACCGAGCAGGACGACTACTGGTGGTGGCTCATGACCAACGGCGACGTCAACACCGCGCGCCTGCTGCTCACGGTGATGGACGACCCGGCCTGGAAGGACGACATCGGCAAGCTCGCCAACGGCTTCATCGGCCGCCAGCAGAACGGCGCCTGGCACACCACCACCGCCAACCTGTGGGGCGGGCTGGCGCTGGAGAAGTTCAGCAAGGTGTTCGAGAGCACGCCGGTGGCCGGCGTCACCGCCGCCACGCTGGGCGCGGTGAAGGCGCAGGTCGACTGGAGCAAGGTGGAGCGCGTGAAGGCCAGCGACGCAACCGGCGCCCCGAACCAGACCACGATGTTCGGCGCGCCCGCCTCGCCGGGCAACCTGCGCAACAACACGATGTTCCTGCCCTGGTCCGCATCGCCCACGGGTGCGCCCGTGCGCGACACGCTGCTGGTGACGCAGCAGGGCACCGGCAAGCCGTGGCTCACGCTGCAGTCGCTGGCCGCCGTGCAGCTGAAGGCACCGTTTGCGGCGGGCTACGCGCTGAAGAAGACCGTCACGCCGGTCGAGCAGGCCGTGGCCGGCAAGTACACGCGCGGCGACGTGCTGCGCGTGAGCATCGAGGTCAACGCCAGCACCGACATGACCTGGGTCGTGATCACCGACCCGGTCCCGGGCGGCGCCACCATCCTGGGCAGCGGCCTGGGCCGCGACTCGCAGATCGCCACGCAGGGCGAGAAGAAGTCGGGCAGCGGCTGGCCGGCGTTCGAGGAACGCAGCTTCGAGGCCTTCCGCAGCTACTACGAGTACCTGCCCAAGGGCGTGGTGAAGATGGAATACACCGTGCGCCTGAACAACGTCGGCGACTTCGCGCTGCCACCCAGCCGCGTGGAAGCGATGTACGCGCCCGAGATGTTCGGCGAGACGCCGAATGCGCGGGTGAAGGTGGAGGCGGCGAAGTAACGGGGCACCCCACGGTGAAGGCGGGCCGTCATCCCGCCTTCACCGCGCCTCGTCACCATCGCGACGAACCCACAACCTGGAGAACCCCATGGGCCTGGCCATTTGCGTCGGCATCCTCGCCGACCTGATCGAGAACGATCCCGAGAGCGCCGAACACTTCGAGGCAGATTTCGCTGCCGCGAACCGCAAGCTCGCCGAAGCCGGCCTGCCGCCGCACGTCGAGCCGCGCAGCCTGCCGCCGCTCGAATCCCGCGCGCCGCTGGACGGCCTGCCCTATTCGTTCATCCACTACCTGCGCCGCGCCTACGCGCACCGCGTGACGACCCCCGGCTGGATCGCCACGCCCCTGCCGGAGGACGCCGACCCCACGGAAGACGAGACGCTCGAAGACGTGGCCGGCATGTTCGAAAGCCACTTGCTGTGCCACTCCGACGCGGAAGGTTTCTACCTGCCGGTCGACTTCGACGAAGTGATCTTTGCCGGGGAAGACGAGACCGACCTGCCCGGCGGCATGCTCGGCTCGTCGTACCGCCTGCTCGAAGAATTGGTGCTGGTGGCGCCCGCGCTCGGCATCACGCTTTCGGACGGCGAGCTGTCGGACGAGGAAGCGGCCCGGATCGCCGACAGCATGGGCGAGGATGAAGGCCTCTACCGGGAGACCGAGTCGTGGCTGCTGCTGTACGAATCGGCGCGGCTGAGCATCGCGCACAAGACGGCGATCGTTTTCACCTGAGGGCCATGCGGCTGATCGATCGGCTGTAAGGTCCGCAGACCATGTTCGAGACCACCATCCACTGGGTCCGCGACATACCGCCGCATCGGCTGGGCCTGATGGCACGCCCGCGCGGCGGCGACCAGCTGCGCGCCGAGGTGGCGTCCTGGCAGCGTGCCTCGCTAGACATCGTGGTCTCCCTGCTCGAGGCGCAGGAAATCAGGGCACTTGAACTCCGGGAAGAGCCTGCGCTGTGCGCCGAACATGGCATCGTGTTCCGGCATTTCCCGATTCCGGACCGAGGCCTGCCGGCATCGCAGCAGGACGCGGCGGCCTTCATTGCCGAACTGGGCGCCGAACTGGCGAGCGGAAAGGCGATCGCCATCCACTGCCGCGCAGGCATCGGCCGCACGGGCCTCATCGCGGGCAGCCTGCTGCACGGGCTCGGCGTTCCGCGCCAGAACATCTTCCACCTGCTGAGCCGCTCCCGGGGCGTCGACATGCCCGACACACCGGAGCAGGCGGAATGGGTCGCGCAGTACATCCTCGGCACCCGCCGCCCGCCGCCCCCATGAAGAAGTCGATCCGCATCGGCCGCGCGCCAGTCGATCCACAGGCGCCGTCGGGAAGCGAACACGACGGATCGCTCTCGTGCCCCAAGCCCTGGGACGCACTCGAGGCCACCGCCACGCCCGGCGTCCGGTATTGCAGCGACTGCGGCAAGAACGTGTTCCAGGTGAACACCACCGAAGAGGTGCGCGAGGCCGCCCTGATGGAGCGCTGCGTCGCGATCGCGGACGACAGCGCCAGCACACACGACAGCGCAACGCAAACGCCTCCCATGACCCGCCAACTCGCCACCGTCACCCTCCTCGTCCACGACTACGACGAAGCCATCCGCTTCTTCACTGAGGCGCTGCGCTTCGAGTTGGTCGAAGACACGCCGCGCGGTCCGGGCAAGCGCTGGGTGGTGGTTGCGCCAGCACGCAACACCGGCAATGCCGGCACCGCGCTGCTGCTGGCCAAGGCCGTGACCGACGAGCAGAGCGCCAGCGTCGGCAAGCAGGCCGGCGGACGCGTGTTCCTGTTCCTGCACACCACGGACTTCGCGTCCGATCACGAACACATGACATCCCACGGCGTGCGCTTTCTCGAAGCGCCACGCCACGAGCCGCACGGTACGGTTGCCGTCTTCCTCGATCTTTGCGGCAACAAGTGGGACCTGCTTCAGCCCACCGACACCCCCACCGCTTCAGGCCGCCTTGTTCCGTGACGCACGCGTTGCGGGCTTGCGCTTGCCGCTCGCGGGGCTCGTGCCAAGCCCGACGAGCAGGCTGCCGATCAGCCTTCGACATCCGGCCGGATCTCGCCCGCCTCGGCCGCTTGCTGCAACAGCACCCGCCCTTCGTCGCGGCGCGACAGGATGAAGTGGTTGCGAAAGGCCTTCGACAGCTCGGTGTCGGGGTCCGCGGCCGCAATGATCGTCGTGATGTGGCGCCCCATGTGCGACGACAGCGTGCGCACCACCGTGCTGAGCGGGTTCACGGTCTCAAGCCGACAGACATGCCTGTCCGAAGCGCCCCAACATCAGCTCTTGCGTACTCCGTACGCAACCGTCCTAGCGATGCCGAGCGCAGTTCCGATGAAGGAAGCCTGATCTGCTGCTCCACAGACACGCGCACCGCTCAACAGCCGCGGCAGCATTGTCAGCTGGACTACCGCAATGAATGGCTCTTGAGGTCTCGACAAGAGCAACAGTGATTCACGCCCCTGCCCCACGCACGATCCAATTCGCCGGAAGCTCAAAGTGCTCGTTGCCGCCGTCGGCACGTGGGTAGACTGAGCAACGTCAGAAATGCGTACTCGACGCCCTTTTCCTGGCATGAAGTACCAACGTCCAGCAATCAAGCGAAGGAACCTGTGAAACTTGCCGCCTCCCTCACCATCGTGGCCCTTTTGTCTGGCTGTACCACCGTGTCGACCGGGGAGTTCACCACGAGCGTAAACACCGTCGCGACTCCGTCAAAGTTTCGGACCATCGTGGATGGCCGCTATCGAAAGTCGGAGCAGGCAGCAATGGTGGATTGCGTCAACGATGCGATGGCCTCCCCCTCGGAAAACATCCTGCTGCCACACGTTCGGCAGACGAAACGCGCCGACGGCTACCGCGTGGACCTTGTCGTCGCCGCTTCGCAGTTTCTGGTCGCCTATGTCCGCGACGACGGTCGCTTCCAACTCGACACATCGGACTACAGTGGCGTCGTGAAGTTCAATCGCGAAGAGACGAGTATCAAGGCCTGCTTGAGCAAGCACCGCGAGGGATAGTGGTCGATATCCGCGACGAATTCCAATGCGAGAGACGGGTGCGAGCATCTACGTGAGCACATCCATACGTTTTGAAATTGCACTTGACCATGCATTGAACGGACGGGTTTTTTCTACAAGATCAAGTCTCGAGGCGGAATTGACATGGTGTCCTGGGGGAAGACGGTCCCGACATTCGAGCTGGAATCAGAAGTCCTGTTCTCCCGGGACATTCCGCGCGAGAGCATCGTGCGGTACTGTGTCGCTACGCACGCCGCAATGCCCGATGACTTCGTCGACCTCTGACGACCGGCTGTGGAAACCAGCGGAATACGCTCAAGCCCTCATGGTCCTCCTTCTGCCACTGCTCCTCATGGTCGTGCTCGTGGCCATCATCTTCTTCGGCGGCTATCTGCTGCGTGCTGTTCTGCCTGCAGAACATGCGCTGCAGGCTCGGCTCACCGACGAGGCCATGTCACGCTACATTGATTTCGTCACGAAGAACGCCAAGGGCATCCTGGCATGTCTCCTGGTTCTGTATTTCACGGTGGTTACGTTTCTCTACGCGTAGCTCACGCTGCAGCGAAAGACGCCTCATGACCCGCCTCCTCGAAATCCGCACCTACCGCCTCAAGCCCGGCACCCTCGACGACTTCCACCGCGCGATGCATGAACGCGCGGTGCCCATGCTGCGCGGCAAGGGCATGGACGTGGTGAGCTACGGCAAGTCGGACCACGAGGAAGAGAGCTACCACCTCGTGCGCGCCTACGCGAGCCGCGAGGCGCTGGAGGCCGAGCAGGCGGCGTTCTACGGTTCCACCGAATGGCGCGAGGGCCCGCGCAGCGCGCTGGTCGACCGCATCGAGACCTACCTGAACACGCTGCTGTGGCTCTCGCCGGAGGGCGTCGACAGCCTGCGCGCGCTCAACGAACCAGCGCGTTGAACATCGGTCGACGACGCAGGGTGCGCGGGCCTACACTGCGCCTCCCGTCATCCCCCCAACTCACTGGAGAAACGCATGAACACCCAGGAAATCGCCGCCAAGCTCGTGGCGCTGTGCAAAGCAGGGACATTCGATGAAGCCCAGGCGCTCTACGCGCCCGAGGCCGTCAGCGTCGAGGCCAGCGCGCCGCCCGGCATGTCGCGCGAGTCGGTGGGCCTGTCGGCCATCCGCGCCAAGGGCGAATGGTGGGTCGCCAACCACGAGGTGCATTCGTTCCAGGTGGCCGGCCCCTGGCCGCACGACGACCGCTTCATCGTCGGCTTTCGCTTCGACGTGACCATGAAGCCCACGGGCCAGCGCTTCACGATGGAAGAGATGGCGCTGTACACCGTCAAGGACGGCAAGATCGTGCGCGAAGAGTTCTTCTACGACGGCGACTGAGCCCGGGCAGGCGCGCGCCGCGGCCGGATCGCCCGCCTGCTTCACCATTGTTGACGATTGAATCGTTCTCTCCATGGCAACGCCAATGGGCACCTCCCGCCTTCTGAACTAACGTCGAAACCGACGCCTGCACGGGCTGTCCGGCAGGCGCACCGGCGTTCATTCACAGAGGGAGGAAATCATGGTCACAGGACTCCACGTCACGCAACAACGCTCGTTCACCAACCCGGCGGACTACGAGGCTTTCTCGCTGATCCGCGTGCACAACCAGCGGCTCGCGCCGCTGGGCGGGCGCAACGCCTGGGTGGTGCTGAAGACGAACGCCGGCAAGCGCTGCTGCCGCATGATCCGGGGCATCGGCCGCGACCCGGGCTTCCCCGAAGACGGCATCGAGATCGACTACGAAACCCGGCTCGCGCTGCAGATTCCCAGGAGCAGCATCAACATGCAGGGCTTTCACGGCTGCGCGATGGAAATCCGCCGGGCCACCGCGCTGGAGGTGCTGCGCGCGCACTGGGACCACCCCGATCCCGCCTACCGCATCCCGCTGCAGATCAGCCTCGTGAGCTTCGTGCTGGGGGTGATCGGGTTGGGGCTGGGTGTCCTGAGCCTGAAGTAGCCTTTGCCCGGCGGATGCTGCGCAAGAAAACGCGATTTCGCTAGACTGGCCGCGCGGCCCCTGCGCCGCGCCCGACCGGAGCATTCGCCATGTGCCGCAGCATCAAGACCCTCTACAACTTCGAGCCCCCTGCCACCGAGCAGGAGATCCGCGCCGCCGCCCTGCAGTTCGTGCGCAAGCTCAGCGGCTTCAGCGTGCCCTCGCGCGCCAACGAGCAGGCCTTCGAGCGCGCCGTGGACGAGGTGGCCGCCACGGCCGCGCGGCTGATCGAGTCGCTGGTGACCACGGCCGAGCCGCGTGACCGGGCCATCGAGGCCGAGCGTGCCAAGGCGCGGTCTGCGCTGCGTTTCGGCGCACCTGCTTCGACCTCGGACGCATGAAAAAGACTTCGTTCCCGCGCTGAACGGCGCACCGCCCTTCCCACACCACCAGGAGCATCCATCCCCATGCCCATCGAACTCTGGCTCGCCTTCGTCGCCGCTTCGGCGCTGCTGTTGATCATTCCGGGGCCGACCATCCTCACGGTGATCAGCTATTCGATGTCGCACGGCCGGCGCGCCAACGTGCCGCTGGTGGCCGCCGTGGCGCTGGGCGACTCGACCGCGCTGGTGGTGTCGCTGCTGGGCCTGGGCGCGCTGCTGGCCGCGTCTGCGTTCTGGTTCACGGTGGTGAAGTGGGTCGGCGGCCTGTACCTGCTGTACCTGGGCATCAAGCTGCTGCGCGCCGGCATCTCGTCCACCGAAACCGCCGCGCCGGCCGCACCGGCCTCGCGCTGGCGCCTGTTCGCCAACACCTACCTGGTGACGGCGTTGAACCCCAAGGGCATCGTGTTCTTCGTGGCCTTCCTGCCGCAGTTCATCCGCCCGGGCGCCGACGTGTCGCATCAGATGTGGGTGCTGGCCCTGACCTTCGTGGCGCTGGCCACGCTCAACGCCACGCTCTATGCGGTGTTCGCCAGCTCGGCCGGCCGGCTGCTCGCCTCGCCGCGCGCGCAGCGGCGCTTCCACCTCGCTGGTGGCTCGCTGCTGAGCGCGGCCGGCCTGTGGGCGCTGATGGCGCGCCGCGCCACCTGAGCACATCCACACACGCACAAGAAAAAAGACCGCGGGGCTGCGTGCCTCGCGGTCTTTTTCTTTGGGGGGCTTCGGTACCGGTGTCAGTAGCGGTAGGGGTTGTTCGGCCGGCGGTCGTAGCGATTGGGCACGCCGTCGTTGTCGCGGTCACGGTCGTAGCGGTTCGGCACGCCGTCGCGGTCGCGGTCGTAGCCATGGCCGCGCGGGGGCGGGCCCCGGTCGTAGGGTGCGACCACGCAACCAGCAAGGATGGCCGAGGCGGCCAGCAGAAGCGCGAGTGTTTTTGTCATGCGGAGTTCTCCTTGGGTGAGCTGGACGGTCGGGCGCGCCTGCTGCGAGCCCGTACCGTATTGAAGCCCCGCTGCGTGCGCGTCGGGTGTCCAGATGCAGGCGCTTGTGTGAAGTTCGTTACCGGATGTGGAACCTTTGCCTGCGCTTGAGCACGCCGTAGCGACGTGGCACGATCCCGCCGATGACCGCCACGCAGCCCCAGCCCTCTCTGCCCGACCTCGCACGGCTGCGCCGCGTGCGCGACCGCATCGACCGCGAGCACGCGCAGCCGCTGGACGTGGAAGCGCTCGCGCGCGACGCGAACATGTCGGCCGGCCACCTCAGCCGTCAGTTCCGCCTGGCCTATGGCGAGTCGCCCTACGCCTACCTGATGACGCGGCGCATCGAACGCGCGATGGCACTGCTGCGCCGCGGCGACCTCAGCGTGACCGAGGTCTGCTTCGAAGTCGGCTGCGCCTCGCTGGGCACCTTCACCACGCGCTTCACCGAGCTGGTGGGCGTGTCGCCCGGCGTCTACCGGCGCGAGGCGGCGCAGGCGACGGCGGGCATGCCGGCGTGCATCGCCAAACAAGTGACGCGCCCGATCAGGAATCGAGAAGCGCGAAACCCCGAGTCGCACCTAGCATGACGGCCCGTACACACTTCGGACCATCGACATGAACCTCAGCATCCATTCGAGCTTTCTCCCGCACACCGACGCGCAGGCCTCGCTCGCCTTCTACCGCGACACCCTCGGCTTCGAGGTGCGCAACGACGTAGCCTATGGCGGCATGCACTGGATCACGGTCGGCCCCGCCGGCCAGCCTGCCACCTCCATCGTGCTGTACCCGCCGGCCGCCACGCCCGGGCTCACCGACGACGAGCGCCGCACCATCGCCGAGATGATGGCCAAGGGCACCTTCGCCTCGCTGCTGCTGGCCACGCCCGACCTGGAAGGCACCTTCGAGCGCCTGCAGGCCCGCAACACCGAGATCGTGCAGGAACCCACCGACCAGCCCTACGGCGTGCGCGACTGCGCGGTGCGCGACCCGGCGGGCAACCTGATCCGCATCCAGCAGACGCGCTGATGCCGGCCTCCGGCGCCGCAACCCCCTGACCTCCTGCACGGGCGCCGCCGCCGTGGCGGCCCCGTGTCCCTTCCAGAGAAAGACCCGATGAGCAGCAAGGCCCCGAAGAAGGAAGCAACGCGCACGAAGGACGCGAACGGCGGGCACGCCGCCGACCACCACGACCTCATCCGCGTGCAGGGCGCGCGCGTGAACAACCTGAAGGACATCAGTGTCGAGCTGCCCAAGCGCCGGCTCACGGTGTTCACGGGCGTCTCGGGCTCGGGCAAGAGTTCGCTGGTGTTCGGCACCATCGCGGCCGAGTCGCAGCGGCTCATCAACGAGACCTACAGCGCCTTCGTGCAGGGCTTCATGCCGACGCTGGCGCGGCCCGAGGTCGACGTGCTCGACGGCCTCACCACCGCGATCATCGTGGACCAGGAGCGCATGGGCGGCGACCCGCGCTCCACCGTCGGCACCGCGACCGACGCCAACGCGATGCTGCGCATTCTCTTCAGCCGCCTGGGCAAGCCGCACATCGGCTCGCCCAGCGCCTTCGCGTTCAACGTGCCCTCGGTGAAGGCCACCGGCGCCATCACCGTGGAGCGCGGCGCCAGCAAGACGGTGAAGCAGACCTTCAGCCGCACCGGCGGCATGTGCCCGCGCTGCGAGGGCCGGGGCGCGGTCACCGACTTCGACCTGAGCGCGTTCTACGACGACAGCAAGTCGCTCAACGAAGGCGCGCTCACCATCCCGGGCTTCAGCATGGAAGGCTGGTACGGGCGCATCTTCAACGGCTGCGGCTTCTTCGACCCCGACAAGCCGATCCGCAAGTTCACCAAGAAGGAACTCGACGCCCTGCTCCACAAGGAGCCGACCAAGATCAAGATCGACGGCATCAACCTCACCTACCAGGGCCTCATTCCGCAGGTGCAGAAGTCGTTCCTGGCCAAGGACGTCGAGGCGATGCAGCCGCACATCCGCGCCTTCGTGGAACGCGCCGTGACCTTCACCACCTGCCCCGAGTGCGAAGGCACGCGGCTGAGCGAGGCGGCGCGTTCGTCGCGCATCAAGAAGCTCAACATCGCCGAGGCCTGCGCGATGCAGATCAGCGACCTCGCCGCGTGGGTCGGCGGCCTGAACGAGCCTTCGGTGGCGCCGCTGCTGGCCAAGCTGGCGCACACGCTCGATTCGTTCGTCGAAATCGGCCTCGGGTATCTGAGTCTTGACCGCCCCTCCGGCACGCTCTCGGGCGGCGAGGCGCAGCGCGTGAAGATGATCCGCCACCTGGGCTCCTCGCTCACCGACGTGACCTACGTCTTCGACGAGCCGACCATCGGCCTGCACCCGCACGACATCCAGCGCATGAACGAGCTGCTGCTGCGCCTGCGCGACAAGGGCAACACGGTGCTGGTCGTGGAGCACAAGCCCGAGGCGATCGCCATCGCCGACCACGTCGTCGACCTCGGCCCCGGCGCGGGCTCAGCGGGCGGCACGGTCTGCTTCGAGGGCAGCGTGGCAGCGCTGCGCACCAGCGGCACGCTCACGGGCCGGCACCTGGACGACCGGGCCGCGCTCAAGAAAAAGCTGCGCCAGCCCACCGGCGCGCTGCCGATCCGCGGCGCCAAAGCGCACAACCTGCGCAATGTCGACGTCGACATTCCGCTGGGCGTGCTGGTGGTGGTGACCGGCGTGGCGGGCTCGGGCAAGAGCTCGCTGGTGCACGGATCGATTCCCGCCGGCGCGGGCGTGGTGGCGGTCGACCAGGGGGCCATCCGCGGCTCGCGGCGCAGCAACCCGGCCACCTACACCGGCCTGCTCGACCCGATCCGCAACGCCTTCGCCAAGGCCAACGGCGTGAAGCCGGCGCTGTTCAGCGCCAACTCCGAGGGCGCCTGCCCCACCTGCAACGGGGCGGGCGTGATCTACACCGACCTGGCGATGATGGCCGGCGTGGCCACCATTTGCGAGGAGTGCGAGGGCAAGCGCTTCCACGCCTCCGTGCTCGAACACCATTTCGGCGGGCGCGACATCAGCGAGGTGCTCGCGATGCCGGTGACCGAGGCCACGGCCTTCTTCGGCGAGGGCCCGGCGCGCACGCCGGCCGCGCACGCCATCCTGCAACGGCTGGCCGACGTGGGCCTGGGCTACCTGAGCCTGGGCCAGCCACTCACCACGCTGTCGGGCGGCGAGCGCCAGCGGCTCAAGCTGGCCACGCACATGGCCGAGAAAGGCGGCGTGTACGTGCTCGACGAGCCGACCACCGGCCTGCACCTGGCCGACGTGGCGCAGCTGCTGGCCCTGCTCGACCGGCTGGTGGATGCGGGCAAGTCGGTCATCGTCATCGAGCACCACCAGGCGGTGATGGCGCACGCCGACTGGATCATCGACCTGGGCCCCGGCGCCGGCCACGACGGCGGGCGCGTGGTCTTCGAGGGCACGCCGGCCGAGCTGGTCGCCAAGCGCGCCACGCTCACAGGACAGCATCTCGCGGCGTACGTCGGCACCTGACGCGCCCGTGGGCGAGCCCCGCAAGGCATGGCGGAGAATGGGCCGTCTCCGCTTTGCCTGCCGCCCCGCGGCCCCGTCTGCTGCGATGCCTCTTGCGTTCTCGTTTTCTTCCACCGCCCGGCACACCCTGGCCGTGGTCCTGCTGACGGCAGCCGCCGCCCCCTCGGCCTGGGCGCTGGCCAGCTTCGAGGAGGTGAAGCGCGACTTCCGTTCCTCCGAGACCGCCGTGCTCGACCGCCAGGGCGAGCTGCTGCAGCGCGTGCGCACCGACCCCACGGTGCGGCGCGGCCAGTGGACCGCGCTGGCCGACGTGTCGCCCGCGCTGCGCGCGGCCATGCTGCTGAGCGAGGACAAGCGCTTCTACGAACACAGCGGCGTCGACTGGCGCGCCGCCTCGGCCGCCGCCTGGGGCAACCTGTGGAACACGCGCACGCGCGGCGCCTCGACCATCACCATGCAGCTGGCGGGCCTGCTCGACGACGACCTGCGCCGCGCGGCGGGCGGGCGCAGCTTCACGCAGAAGATCGGCCAGACCGTGGCCGCCACGCAGCTGGAGCGCCGCTGGCGCAAGGACCAGATCCTCGAGGCCTACCTGAACACGGTGCCCTTTCGCGGCGAGATCGTCGGCATCGACGCGCTCTCGCGCACGCTCTTCAGCAAGGCCCCGAGCGGGCTCGACGCGCGCGAGGCCGCCGTGGCCGCCGCGCTGGTGCGCGCGCCCAACGCCCGCCCCGCGCTGGTGGCGCAGCGCGCCTGCGAGGTGCTGCGCGTGATGGAGCCCGGCGCCAAGACCGACTGCGAGGCACTCGACATGTTCACCAGCGCGGTGGTGCAGCGGCGTGCGTTCGAGCCCAACGAAGGCATCGCGCCGCATGCCGCGCGGCGGGTGCTGCGCGAGCTGCGTGATGCCGGGGATGCAAAAGCCACCGCGCCCACCAGCGTGCGCACCACGCTGCGCGCGCCGCTGCAGCGCTACGCGCTCGACAGCCTACAGCGCCACCTGCGCGAGCTGCGCGACCGCCACGTGGAAGACGGCGCGCTCGTGGTGCTCGACAACGCGAGCGGCGAGGTGCTGGCCTGGGTCGGCTCCTCGGGCCCGCTGAGCCAGGCCGCCGAGGTCGACGGCGTGACCGCGCTGCGCCAGCCCGGCTCCACGCTCAAGCCGCTGCTGTACGCGCAGGCCCTGGCCGAGAAGCGCATCACGGCGGCCTCTCTGATCGAGGACTCGTCGGCGCAGATCAGCACCGCGAGCGGCCTCTACATTCCGCAGAACTACGACCGCCGCTTCAAGGGCCCGGTGTCGGCGCGCACCGCGCTGGCCGCCTCGCTCAACGTGCCGGCCGTGCGCACGCTGGTGATGGTGTCGCCCGAGGCCTTCGCGCGCGAGCTGCGCGCCGCCGGCCTGCCGCTGCGCGAGAGCGGCGATTACTACGGCTACAGCCTGGCACTCGGCAGCGCCGAGGTGTCGCTGCTGTCGCTGGCCAATGCCTACCGCATGATGGCCAACGGCGGACGCTTCGGGGCGACCACGCTCACGCCGCGCCCACCCGCCCCGGCCGGCAAGCAGAAGCCTGCAGAAGCCGCGCCGCTGCTCGATCCGCGCGCCGCCTTCATCGTCAGCGACATCCTCTCCGACCCGAACGCGCGCACGCGTACCTTCGGCCTGGACAGCATCCTCTCGACCCGCTTCTGGACCGCCGTGAAGACCGGCACCAGCAAGGACATGCGCGACAACTGGGCCGTGGGCTGGTCGCAGCGCTACACGGTCGGCGTGTGGGTCGGCAACGCCAGCGGCGCCTCGATGTGGGACGTGAGCGGCACCAGCGGCGCCGCGCCCGTGTGGGCCGAGGTGATGCGCTTCCTGCACGCGCGCGAACCCAGCCGCGCGCCCGCGCCGCCCGCCGGACTGGTCGAGGCGCGCGTGAGCTTCGGCCCGGGCGCCGACGGCAGCCCGCTCGAAGCGGCACGCAGCGAATGGTTTTTGCAGGGCACCGAGCAACCGCTGTTCGCGCTCGACACCGGCATGGCGAGCGACGCCGCCTCGGCGCGCATCACGGCGCCGGCCGACGGCACGATCCTCGCGCTCGACCCCGACATTCCGCCGCAGCGCCAGCGCGTGCGCTTCGAATCCGAAGGGCGCGGCGTGCAGTGGCGCATCGACGGCAAGTTCCACGCGCGCGGCAACAGCGCGCAGTGGTTGCCGTGGCCCGGGCGGCACCTGATCGAGCTGGTGGACGCCAGCGGCAAGGTGGTCGACCAGCGCCGGGTGGAGGTGCGCGGCGCGGGCGTGGTGGCGGCGAAGGGCGCGCGCCGATGAACGCGCCGATGCGCGCGCTGCTGTCGATGCCCCGCTGGCTGTCGCTGTGCCTGGGCCTGCTGCTCGTGCTGTGCCTGGCCGGCCCGCGCGCCGCGCAGGCCAAGCCCGTGCCGGTGCCGCCGATGAGCTCGCGCGTGGTCGACCTCGCGCAGACGCTGCCGCCCGGCGAGGCCGAGGCGCTGCGCGCGCAGATCGCCGACATCCAGGGCCGCACTCAGGCCCAGCTCGCGGTGCTCATCGTGCCGACCACGGGCGAGGACACCATCGAGAGCTACGCCACGCGCGTGTTTGCGAAGTGGCGGCTGGGCCGCAGCGACGCCGACGACGGCATCCTGCTGCTCGTGGCGCAGAAAGACCGCCGCATGCGCATCGAGGTCGGCACCGGGCTCGAAGGCACGGTGACCGACATCCAGGCGGCCCGCATCATCGACCGCGAGATGGCGCCGCGCTTTCGCGAGGGCGACTTCGCCGGCGGCGTGCAGGCGGCCGTGGGCGCGCTCGCGCGGCTGCTCGACGGCGAGGTGGGCGTCGTCGCGCCCGAGTCGCAGCAGATCGTCGTGGACCACGCCGCCGCACCCGACGAGAAGGTCACCAGCCTGACGCGCGGCGGCCACGTCACGCCCGAAGGTTGGGGCCTGCTGGGCGTGGTGCTGTGGGGCCTGGGCCTGGGCATCTACCACGGCCGCGGCATCGAGCGCGACCCGCCGCGCGGCACCTCGGCCTCGCGGCGCGCCGAAGAGAAAAAACGCAAGGGCAAGCGCAAGGGCAGCGCGCGCCCCGAACCCTGGGCCGACGCCCTGGCGGCGATCGAGCCCGAACCGGCGCGTGCGCGCCCTGCCCCGCGCGACCTGCGCCTGGTGCTCGGCCTGCTCGGGGCCGGCCCGCTGGCGGCCGGCGCGGCGCTGCTGAATCCGGCCATCGCGCTGGTGCTGGCGATGCCGGCGATCTTCGGCTACAGCCTGGGCTTTCTCTGCGGCATGTCGCGCACGGCCGCCATCTTCATGGGCGGCTTCGTGCTCGTGATCGCGTCGCTGGTCGCCGTCGCGTGGACGGTCGGCGCCGACCGCTTCTGGTGGGGCTTCCTGTGGGCGCTGTGCATCGGCGGCGTGACGCTGTTCGCGGTGATCATCGTGCGCTGCATGGTCAACACCTTCCAGCGCAGCGTGGTCAGCTTCCTCGTGCGCCTGGCCATCGTGGCGGGCATCTGCGGCTACGTGTTCCACATCACCTCGCCCGGCCCGGTGCCGGACACCTCGTGGATTCCGATCGCGCTGGCGGCGTTCTTCTCGATGCTGATCGGCTTCCTGCCGCCCGGCGTCATGGAATCGAGCGACGACGACGGGGACAGCGGCTGGAGCAGCAGCAGTTCGTCGTCGTCCTCCTCTTCCTCGTCGTCTTCGTCCTCCTCGGACAGCGGCGGTTCGAGCAGCGGCGGCGACGCCTCGGGCAGCTGGTAAAGCGGGCGAAAGCGGGCGGCCAGGCACCCCGCCGCACCGCCTCATGCCCCTCCCGCCGACCGCGTCTTTTTAACAGTGGTTAAATTCATCCAATCATTCAATGAATAAGCCGCCCTGATCCCATGCTCGTCCAACCGCCCCGCACCTCCCTGGCCGACGCCGCCGCGAACAGCATCCGCACCGAAATTGCGGCGGGCCGCTGGCCCATCGGCTCGCGCATTCCGATCGAGCCCCAGCTGGCGCAGCTGCTGGGCGTGAGCCGCGGCACGGTGCGCGAGGCGGTGAAGACGCTGGTCTCGCGCGGCCTGCTCGAGGTGCGGCAGGGTTCGGGCACGTACGTGCGCTCGGGCTTCGACCCCTCGGCCAGCCTGCAGAAGCTGCGCCTGGCCAGCCTGCGCGACCAGTTCGAGGTGCGCCGCGCGCTCGAGGTCGAGGCCGCCCGGCTCGCCGCCGTGCGCCACACCGCGAAAGACCTGCGCCGGCTGAACGCCCTGCTCGACAAGCGCGGCCAGCCCGACCTGGCCGACGGCGGCGCGGCCTTCATCGAGCGCGACCTGGCCTTCCACCTGGCCATCGTCGATGTGTCGGGCAACCTGGCGCTGGTCGAGACCTGCCGCTTCATCACCGGCTACATCAAGGAAACCATCGCCAGCACGCTGAGCGCCAGCCTGCCCGAGCCCGACGAGGCGGCGCACCGCGCCATCGTCGAAGGCATTGCGAGCCGCGACCCCGAGCGCGCCGCCGCCGCCGTGCGCGAGCTGATGGCGCCGACGCTCAACGCGCTCGCACTGGGCACCGCATGAACTCCATGACCTTGCCCACGGGTGTTGCTGCGCGCACCCAGGCGGCGCCATCGGGCGCCGAAGAACTGCTGATCGACGCCGAAGTCGACAGCCTGCCCGCGCCGCGCCCCACGCCGACGCCCAGCCGGGGCCGCCGGCTGCTGCTGGGCCTGACGGTGGTGCTCATCGCCTTCAACCTGCGGCCGGTGTTCGCCAGCCTGTCGGTGGTGCTGCCGGAAATCATCCGCGCCACCGGCCTGTCGGCCACCGCGGCCAGCCTGCTGACCACGCTGCCGATCGTCTGCCTGGGCGTGTTCGCGCCGATGGCGCCCTGGCTCGGGCGCCGCTTCGGCACCGAGCGCACGCTGCTGGGCTGCATGGTGCTGATCGGCGTGGGCACGGTGCTGCGCGGCACCGGCAACATCCCGCTGCTGTTCCTGGCCTCGGCCATCGCGGGCAGCGGCATCGCGGTGTCGAACGTGCTGCTCTCGGGCCTGGTGAAGCGCGACTTCGCCAAGCAGGCCGCGCTGATGATGGGCCTGTACACCATGGCCGTGTGCGGCGGTGCCGCCAGCGCCGCGGGCCTGACGGTGCCGCTGGAGCACGCGCTGGGCGGCGGCTGGACGCTGGCGCTCGCCATGTGGGCCGTGCCGGCCGCGCTGGTCACGTTCATCTGGGCACCGCAGGCGCTGCCGCTCAAGCCGGTGGCCAGCGAGTCGGGCTTCACCGTGCGCGGCCTGTGGCGCGACCGGCTGGCCTGGCAGGTGACCTTCTTCATGGGGCTGCAGTCGGCCCTGGCGTACATCGTGATGGGCTGGCTGGCGCCGATCCTGCGCGAGCGCGGGCTCAGCGGCGAAATGGCCGGCTACGTGGTGTCGCTGTCGGTCATGACGCAGGTCGTGACCTGCCTCGTGGTGCCGGCGCTGGCCGTGAAGCTGCGCAACCAGCGCGCGCTGGCGGTGGTGCTGTCGGCGATGACGGTGGCGGCCATGCTGGCCATGCTGTTCGCGCCGCTGGACGCCCCCGGCGGCATGTGGACCTGGGCCGTGGTGCTGGGCATTTCGCAGGGCGGCACCTTCGCGCTGGCGCTCACCATGATCGTGCTGCGCTCGCCCGATTCGCACATTGCCGCGCACCTGTCGGGCATGGCGCAGGGCGTGGGCTACATGGTGGCGGCCTTCGGCCCGCTGCTGGCCGGGCTGCTGCACGGCTGGACCGGCAGCTTCCGCGCCTCGGCGTGGCTGTTCGTCGGCCTGGGCGTGGTGCTGGTCATGGCGGGGCTGGGCGCGGGACGCACGCTGCACGTGGGCGCGGTGACGGTGCCGCGGCACTGATCCGCAGTCTGCTGCCTGCCTACTGCAGCCCGCCGTCGCAGGCGGTTGGTTTCCGGGCGCTGTCGTCGGTGAAGTCGACGCTGGTGCGCTTGTTGCCGGCCGGCCCCGTGTGCGCCGGCCATTCGCTCTGCAGCCAGGTGTAGCGCCACACATAGGGACCGCCGGCCTTCGCCGGCGCGTCGTAGGCGATGCGCAGGCTGCCGCGGCTTTCGTCGTGGCAGTGCTTCGAGGTCTTGTATTCCTTCTCGCTGAAGCAGGCGCGGATCGACCGCGAGCACCAGTACGGAACGCCCTCGCGCGCGGCCTTGGCGCGCTGCCCGGGCGGCGTGTCCAGCGGCACGAAGTCGGCCGTCACATAGGACGCGCCGCCGCCCGAATAGCTTTCCGATTCGTGCTGGGTCACGGCCACGGCCCAGCGGCCTTCGGCCAGCGGGTAGAGCACCGGCGCGAGGGCCAGGTGCAGCTCGGGGTCGGTGCTGGGGCGGTCGCGCTGCTGCGAGGCCACGTAGGTCGAGAAATCGTGCAGCTGCGCGAGCTGCCAGCCACCGGCGCCGGCGTCGCGCTTCAGGCGCGCCATGGCCAGGGGCTTTTCCGAGGTGAGCAGGTAGTCGTCGGGCGCGCCGCCGTCACGCGGGCGGTGCAGCTTCAGCGCCTGCGCATCGCAGGGCTGGGGCAGCAAGGCGCACAGGTGGGCGCGCCACATGGCGTCGACGGCCTCGGGCGTCTTGACGGCCACGAAGACCTGCGCTGCGGGCGCAGCGAGCACCGGGCCGGCCAGCAGCGACGCGAGAAGACCGACGATCCCGGCAAGAGGCAGCTTTTTCATGGGGCGCAATGGTAGCCATCGCGGGAAGCCCTGGCAGAGGGGTCATCGGGGTTTCTCCGGCCGCGCCCCGGCCCGACCGGGCGACAATGGGGGGCTCCGGCGAAAGTCCATTTCGCCCAATGAAATTTCAGCCCTCTCGACAACCCAGAACCTACGGAAGCAAGCGCATGAGCACGAAGCAACCCACCATCGTCTACACCCTCACCGACGAGGCGCCCCTGCTGGCGACCTACGCCTTCCTGCCCATCGTGCGCGCCTTCACGGCTCCGGCCGGCATCAACGTGACGACGAGCGACATCTCGGTGGCCGCTCGCATCCTGGGCGAGTTCCCCGAGTTCCTGAGCGACGACCAGAAGGTGCCCGACAACCTGGCCGAACTGGGCAAGCTCACGCTCAAGCCCGAAGCCAACATCATCAAGCTGCCCAACATCAGCGCCTCGGTGTCGCAGCTCAAGTCGGCCATCAAGGAACTGCAGGGCAAGGGCTACAAGATCCCCGACTACCCGGAGAACCCGACCTCGGACGAGGACAAGGACATCCGCACGCGCTACAACAAGTGCACCGGCAGCGCCGTGAACCCCGTGCTGCGCGAAGGCAACTCCGACCGCCGCGCGCCCCGCGCCGTGAAGGAATACGCCCGCAAGAACCCGCACAGCATGGCCGAGTGGAGCCAGGCCTCGCGCTCGCACGTCTCGCACATGCACGGCGGCGACTTCTATCACGGCGAAAAGTCCATGACGCTGGACCGCGCGCGCAACGTCAAGATGGAACTGCTCACCAAGAGCGGCAAGACCATCGTGCTCAAGCCCAAGGTCGCCCTGCTCGACCGCGAAATCATCGACTCCATGTTCATGAGCAAGAAGGCCCTGCTGGCCTTCTATGAAAAGGAAATCGAAGACGCGCACAAGACCGGCGTGATGTTCTCGCTGCACGTGAAGGCCACCATGATGAAGGTCTCGCACCCCATCGTGTTCGGCCACTGCGTGAAGATCTTCTACAAGGAAGCCTTCGAGAAACACGGCAAGCTGTTCGACGAGCTGGGCATCAACGTCAACAACGGCATGGTCGACCTGTACAACAAGATCGCCACGCTGCCCCAGAGCACGCAGGACGAGATCAAGCGCGACCTGCACGCCTGCCACGAAGGCCGCCCCGAGCTGGCCATGGTCGACTCGGCCAAGGGCATCACCAACTTCCACTCGCCCAACGACGTGATCGTGGACGCCTCGATGCCCGCCATGATCCGCAACGGCGGCAAGATGTGGGGCGCCGATGGCCGCCTGAAGGACGTGAAGGCCGTGATGCCCGAATCGACCTTCGCCCGCATCTACCAGGAGATCATCAACTTCTGCAAGTGGCACGGCGCCTTCGACCCCAAGACCATGGGCACCGTGCCCAACGTCGGCCTCATGGCCCAGAAGGCCGAAGAGTACGGCTCGCACGACAAGACCTTCGAGATCCCCGAAGACGGCGTGGCCAACATCACCGACCTGGACACCGGCGAAGTGCTGATGAGCGAAGACGTGGAAAAGGGCGACATCTGGCGCATGTGCCAGGTCAAGGACGCCGCGATCCGCGACTGGGTGAAGCTGGCCGTGAACCGCGCGCGCAACTCCGGCATGCCGGTCGTGTTCTGGCTCGACGCCTACCGTCCGCACGAGGCGCAGCTGATCACCAAGGTCAAGATGTACCTGCACGAGCACGACACCACGGGCCTGGACATCCAGATCATGAGCCAGGTGCGCGCCATGCGCTACACGCTGGAGCGCGTCGTGCGCGGCCTGGACACCATCAGCGCCACCGGCAACATCCTGCGCGACTACCTCACCGACCTGTTCCCCATCATGGAACTGGGCACCTCGGCCAAGATGCTGTCGATCGTGCCGCTCATGGCCGGCGGCGGCATGTACGAGACCGGCGCGGGCGGCTCGGCCCCCAAGCACGTGCAGCAGCTGGTGGAAGAAAACCACCTGCGCTGGGACTCGCTGGGCGAGTTCCTCGCGCTGGCCGTGAGCCTGGAAGACCTGGGCCTGAAGACCGGCAACGCGCAGGCCAAGATCCTGGCCAAGACGCTCGACGCCGCCACGGGCCAGTTGCTGGACAACAACAAGAACCCGTCGCCCAAGACCGGTCAGCTGGACAACCGCGGCAGCCAGTTCTACCTGGCCATGTACTGGGCCCAGGAACTCGCCGCACAGACCGAGGACAAGGAGCTGCAGGCCAAGTTCAAGAAGCTGGCCGAAGCGCTCACCGCCAACGAGAAGAAGATCGTCGACGAACTCGCGGCCGTGCAGGGCAAGGCCGTGGACATCGGCGGCTACTACCTGGCCGACCCGAAGAAGTACGAAGCCGTGATGCGCCCGAGCGCCACGCTGAACGCGGTGCTGGCACCGGCGGTCTGATTCCGCTGCGTTGCGCCTCCCGGGCCTGACCAGGCCCGGAAGTGCCCACACCAACGGCCTGTCGCTCACGCGGCGGGCCGTTGGTCTTTGTGCGCGACTAGACTCCGATTTCTCCCGCCCCCACTGCACGCAAGAAAGAAAGGCAGGCCCCTCATGAAACGCCATTGGCTTGCTGTTGCCGCCGCCTGGCCCCTGCTCATGGCCGCCGGCAGCGCCCATGCCCAGAACCCGAGCCCGACCAACTGCGAAACGCTGCGCGCCCAGATCGAGGCCAAGATCGCCGCCTCGGGCGTGACGAACTTCAGCGTCGTCACCGTCGATGCCGCCGCCACGGCGAGCGGACAGGTGGTGGGCAGCTGCGACCTGGGCACCAGGAAGATCGTCTACCAGCGCGAAGGCGGCGCGGCCTCGCCGCCCCCGAGCGCCACCTCGGCGCCCGCATCGCGCGGCGAGCCCATCCTCACCGAATGCAAGGACGGCTCGGTGTCCATGGGCGGCAGCTGCAGGCCCTGAGGACCGGCATCCCATGGCCTGGTCCGCCCTGCGCCTCTTCTTCGGCCTGCTGACCCTGGTGGCGATCGGCTGGCAGCTGGCGATCCATGTCCGCATGGGTTTCAACGTCGTCAACTTCTTCAGCTTCTTCACCAACCTCTCGAACCTGCTCGCGGCCATCGTGCTGGTGCTGGGGGCGCGCCGCCTCTGGCGGCCGGCGTCCACGGGGCCCGACGAAAGGCTGCGCGCCCTGTCGGCCGTGAACATGGTGGTGGTCGGCATCGTCTTCTCGCTGCTACTGCGCGACGTCGACCTCGGCGCGCTGCGGCCGTGGATCAACACGCTGCTGCACCACGTCATGCCCTGCGTCGTGCTGCTCGACTGGCTCCTGCAGCCGCCGCGCAGGCGCCTCGGCGGCCGGCAGCTGCTGTGGACGCTGGTCTTCCCGATGGCCTACCTGGTCTACACGCTGGTGCGCGGCAGCCGCACGGGCTGGTACCCCTACCCCTTCCTCAACCCTGCCCACGTCGGCGGCTACGGCGGCGTGGCCGTCTATGCGGCAGGCATCGCGCTGACCTTCGGGCTGGCGGGATGGGGGTTGCTGGCGTTGGGGAACCGGCTGGGCCGGCGCGCCTGACGCGGCCCCGCGCACGACCCGCCTGTTTCTGCATTTCGCAGGATCAGGCAAAAACCTCGTTCGATCCGGATACCGCCTCCGGCCCCTTCGCCCCGAGACTCCTCTGCATGCCCGGCGCACCCTTCGCGCCGTGGCGCATCGACCCGCATGAGGAGTTTTGTATGAGTGCAATCCAGGACACAGTGGTTCTCGTCACCGGCGCCAGCAGCGGCATCGGCGAGGCGACGGCGCGGCGGCTCGCGCGGCGCGGCGCCCATGTGGTGCTCGGCGCGCGCCGCACCGAACGGCTCGCGGCGCTCGCGGCCGAGATCAATGCCACAGGCGGCTCGGCGAGCTTCCGGCGGCTCGACGTGACGCACCGGCCCGACATGGAGGCCTTTGCCGAGTTCGCCCTCGACACGCACGACCGCATCGACGTGCTGGTGAACGCCGCCGGCGTGATGCCGCTGTCGCCGCTGTGGCAGCGCAAGATCGAGGAGTGGGAGCTGATGATCGACGTCAACCTGCGCGGCATGCTGCTGGGCGTGGCGGCTGTGCTGCCCACGATGCAGGAGCAGGGCTGGGGCCACATCGTCAACGTCGCGCCAGTGGCCATGGGCGGCGCCACGCCCGACTCGGCCGTCTACCACGGCACGCAGTACGCGGTGCAGGCCATTTCGGAAGGGCTGCGGCGGGAACACGCGGGGCGCGTGCAAGTCTCGCTGGTGAGCCCCGACGTGGCCGAGGCCGCCGACCCGCTGGCCGAGCGCATCGCCGACAGCTACGCCTTCGAGCGCATGCGCACGCGGCGGCGACTGACGACGCCGGTCGAGGGCGTGGCGCGCGCCATTGCCGGGGCGATCGAGGGCGCGCGCTACGGCATGGCCGGCCCCGGCTGGCGCCCGGCTCCGACGCCGCGGCCGAAGCCCGCGGCACCGGTGTACTGACTGAGCGCCGAACGTCAGTAGCTCTTGTACGGCAGGAACTTGCCCGACAGCACCACGTTGACGCGGTCGCCCTTCGGGTCGGGCTGGCGCTGGATGTCCATGCTGAAGTCGATGGCACTCATGATGCCGTCGCCGAACTCTTCATGGATCAGTTCCTTGATGGTGGTGCCGTACACGCTCACCACCTCGTACCAGCGGTAGATCAGCGGGTCGGTGGGCACGGGCGTGGGCAGCGAGCCCTTGTAGGGCACGACCTGGAGCCACTTCTGCTCCTCGGGCGTGAGGCCGAAGATCTTGCCGACGACCTTGGCCTGCTTGTCGTCGAGCGTCATCTGGCCGAGGCAGGCGGCGGTGGTCCACTCTTTCGACAGGCCGACCTTCTTGGCCACGTCGGCCCACTGGATGCCCTTGGACACCTTCACGGTGATGATCTTCTCGGTGACGTCGTTGCGGTTCATGCGGCTTGGCTCCTGGGTATGAAGGGATGCGACAGGGCAAGCAACAGGCATGCCCGTTGTCGGCCCCTGCGCCTCAGCGCTCCCAGCGGAACTTGCGCTCCGACTCCGCAATGGGCTGGTCGTTGATGCTCGCGTAGCGCCTTTGCATCAAGCCGTTCTGCGCAAACTCCCAGTTCTCGTTGCCATGGCTGCGGAACCACTGGCCCGCGGCGTCGTGCCATTCGTACTCGAAGCGCACCGCGATGCGGTTGTCCATGAAGGCCCACAGCTGCTTCTTCAGGCGGTAGTCGTGCTCGCGCTCCCACTTGCGCGACAGGAACTCCACCACCTGCGCGCGGCCGTTGACGAAGTCGGCGCGGTTGCGCCATTCGGTGTCGGGCGTGTAGGCCAGGCTCACGCGCACGGGGTCGCGCGAGTTCCAGGCGTCTTCGGCGGCCTGGACTTTCTGGAGGGCGGATTCGAGGGTGAAGGGCGGCAGCGGCGGGTGGGATTCCATGGCGGTCTTTCAGTCAAGAAATGAAGTGATGAAGGCCCGCAATGTGCCATGAGTAGACAGACCTGTCTACATGCCTACAATCGCCGCATGGACATCTCTGCACTGCCCGCGCGCGAGCGCATCCTGCTCACGGCGCACGAGCTCTTCTATGCCGACGGCATCCGCGCCACCGGCATCGACCGCGTGATCGCCGCGTCGGGCGTCACCAAGGTCACCTTCTACCGGCACTTCCCCTCGAAGGACGACCTGGTGCGCGCCTTTCTCGACCATCGGCATGGCGTGTGGATGGCCTGGTTCGTCGATGCGCTGGGCCGGCGCGACGCGCAGCAGCGCATCGCGCAGGGGCAGGCGCTGCCGGTGCTGGCCGACGTGATGGCCGAGTGGTTCGCCGACCCGCTGTTTCGGGGCTGTGCCTTCATCAACTCGGTGGTGGAAGTCGGCGCCAGCGTGGCCGGCGCCGCCGACATCGCGCGCGAGCACAAGCGCGAGATGGTCGAGGTGATCGCCGGCCTGCTGCCCGACGGCCCGCAGCGCATGGCTGTTGCACAAGCAGCCGCGCTCGGCGTCGACGGCGCCATCGTCAAGGCGCAGATGGGCGATGCGGCGCTGGCGCACGAAGCGGTCGACGACCTGCGGCGGCTGCTCGATGCGCTGGTCGCCCTTCGATAACATCGCATCGCTCACTCCGTCCCAAAAAACACATGGCATCGACGCGACTCCCCTCGACCCAGGGCCTGCAGGCCTTCGAGGCCGTCGCGCGGCTGCGCAGCGTGAACCTGGCGGCCGAAGAGCTCAGCGTGACGCCCAGCGCGGTGAGCCACCGCATCCGCCAGCTCGAGACGCAGCTCGAGCTCAAGCTCTTCACGGGCAACGACTTCGGCCTGAGCGCCGACGGCGTGGCCTACCTGGCGCGCGTGCGCGAGGCCATTGCGGCGCTGCAGCAGGTGCCGGGGCGCGAGCCCGCGTCGCAGGTGCGGCGGCTGCGCGTGGCCGTCACGCCCACCTTCTCGCGCCAGATGCTGCTGCCCCGCCTGGCCGAGTTCCGCGACGCCTACCCGACCATCGAGCTGATGCTGCAGGTGACCATGCCGGTGCGCAACTTCACAGCCGAAGACGCCGACATCGAGCTGCGCTTCGGCACCGGCCCGTTCCACGACCGCGAGTTCTGCCAGCTGCTGGCCGACGACGTCTCGCCGGTGTGCAGCCCGGCCTACCTGGAACGCCACGGGCCCTTCGAGCAGCACTTCTCGACCGACGCCGAGGTGGCGCGCGTGCAGATGCTGCGCACGCCGCTGGAGTCGTGGCGCATCTGGTTCAAGGCCTGCGGCATCGGCCTTCCCGAGCCGGCCGTGGGCCATCAGTTCAACGACCTGGGGCTCGCGCTCGATGCGGCCGCCGAAGACTTCGGGGTGGTGCTCATGCACCTGCGGCTGGGCCGCGCCTGGCTGGACAACGGCCGGCTGGTGCGCCTGTCGCCGCACAGCGCCCCCTCGCCCAACGCCTACTTCCTGTGCTGGCGTCCCGGCACCATGGAGCGCTGGGAATGCGCCACCTTCGTCGAATGGCTGCGCCAGGCGCTGCGCGAGCCGGGCTGAATAATTTTCAGCCGGGGTGTGGGCTTTTTTCAGGTCGCCGGCACGTTTCCCCTGCAGACTCGACCCCCGGCGCTGCCGTGGCCCACACAGGCCGCAGCCCGCCGCGCCCCCCATAACACCAGCCAGGAGACTCCCCCGTGCCCGACCTTTCCAAGATCACCTGCATCGAAGACCTGCGGGCGATCGCCCAGCGGCGCGTGCCGAAGATGTTCTACGACTACGCCGACTCCGGTGCCTGGACCGAGGGCACCTACCGCGCCAACGAGAGCGATTTTCAAAAGATCAAGCTGCGCCAGCGCGTGGCCGTGAACATGGAAGGCCGCTCCACCCGCACCACCATGATCGGCCAGGAGGTCGCCATGCCCGTGGCCATCGCGCCCACGGGCCTGACCGGCATGCAGCACGCCGACGGCGAAATCCTGGGTGCGCGCGCCGCCAAGGCCTTCGGCATTCCGTTCACGCTCTCGACCATGAGCATCTGCTCGCTGGAAGACATTGCCGAGAACACCGACCGCCACCCCTTCTGGTTCCAGCTGTACGTGATGAAGGACCGCGACTTCATCGAACGCCTGATCGACCGCGCCAAGGCCGCCAACGTGTCGGCGCTGCAGCTCACGCTCGACCTGCAGATCCTCGGCCAGCGCCACAAGGACATCAAGAACGGCCTGTCGACGCCGCCCAAGCCCACGATCAAGAACCTCATCAACCTGGCGACCAAGCCGCGCTGGTGCATGGGCATGCTGGGCACGAAGCGCCGCACCTTCGGCAACATCGCCGGCCACGCCAAGGGCGTGAAAGACCTGTCGTCGCTGTCGTCGTGGACCGCCGAGCAGTTCGACCCGGCCCTGAGCTGGGCGGACGTCGAATGGATCAAGAAGCGCTGGGGCGGCAAGCTGATTCTCAAGGGCATCATGGACGAGGAAGACGCGCGCCTGGCCGTGGCCAGCGGCGCCGACGCGCTCATCGTGTCGAACCACGGCGGCCGCCAGCTCGATGGTGCGCCCTCCTCCATCGCCGCGCTGCCGGCCATCGCCGACGCCGTGGGCAGCCAGATCGAGGTGTGGATGGACGGCGGCGTGCGCAGCGGCCAGGACGTGCTCAAGGCCCGCGCGCTCGGCGCACGCGGCACGCTGATCGGGCGCAGCTTCCTGTACGGCCTGGGTGCCTACGGCCAGGAAGGCGTGACGCGCGCGCTGCAGATCATCCACAAGGAACTGGACATCACGATGGCCTTCTGCGGTCGCACGCAGATCGACGATGTGAAGTCGGACATCCTGTTGCCGGGCACGTTCTGACGCGGTCTGGCAGGGCCACGCCCGACGGTTACCCGCTCACTTCGTGAACCGTCGGAACGGCGCGCTCAACAGGCAGCCCAGCCAGAGCGTCGCCAGCCCGTCCGATGCCTCGTCGTGCCAGCCGCTCTTGTCGTTCCAGAGCAGCATCCTGTCATCGATGCTCACGCTCCACCTGGCATCCGGCAGCACTTCGCGGCGAATCCGGTTGAGGCAGGCCACCCAGTGGCTGGCCCCCTTGTGCATGGCGAACGCCTTGTTGTCGGGGAGTTTCGTGGCGCCTTCCAGTACCTTTCCCCCGGTGAGTCCGGACGCCTCGTAGAGCGTGAAGGTCTCCCAGTTGAGGCCCTTACCTGAATGCGCATGGCGGTCGGCTTCGTCGACTTTGTCGAAGGCAGCCACGATCGCGTCCAGGCGCTGCGCTTCCTCGCGGGTCAGGGGACTGTCTCGTCTTGCGTCGTAGTAGATGCTGAAGCTCATGGAGCCGATTTCTGATGAACAGGATCGACGAGGGTAATGGCTCTGAGCTGCGCCCTGGTGCATTCGATGCGGTAGGGCTAACTCGTTCACGATCGGTTTGCGATTGCCACGGCAAGCAACCCACTTGCGTCACGGTCATTGCTGATTCCAGCGCGACCTGCTGCATGTGCATGAGACAGCTCTCCCTAAGATTTTGAGGAGGCCACAACGGTCCAACAGGGAGAGAAAAATGACAGCACAGAACTCACGCAGCACCGCGCGACGCGATTCGATGAATGCCGGCCTGCGGCTGGTGCTGAGCGTGCTGACGTGGGTCGTTTCGATCCCGGTCCTCAATGTCCTGCTCACCGGCCTGGCGCGACGCCAGGTCCTGACATTGACAGGAACCGGTGTAGCCCTCGTCACCTGCGCCCTGCTCTTGTGGGCTGGCTTGATCTACTGGTGGCAGGTTCCAGCCACCCCCAGCATCGCAAGACGCGTGACGTACTTCATTGCCTACGTCACCGTCATGGCGCTGCTGGGGCTGATCGGCGTATGGGCCGCCTTCTGGGCCACCGTTGCCATCCACGGGCTCTGAGCGCGATGCGCGCGGCCAACAACCTCAATCCGCGTACACCCCCGCCGCCTTGATGATCGGACTCCACTTCGCAATCTCCGCCGCCACGAACTTCTTGTGCCCCTCGGGCTCGATGCGGCCGTCGGTGGCGACCACGGCGCCCAGCGCTTCCTCGCGCTTGATGAAGTCGGCGTCCTTCAATGCCGCCTTCAGCGCATCGCTGATCTTCTTGAGTACCGGCGCGGGCGTGCCCTTGGGCGCGTACAGGCCGTGCCAGATCGTCACCTGGAAGTTCTTCAGGCCGGCCTCGTCGAGCGTGGGCAGGTCTTTCAAGAGCGGCGTGGTCAGGCGCTTGGGCGTGGTCACGGCGTAGGCCTTGACCTTCTTCGCTTCGATCTGCGGCGAGGTGTTGGTGCTCTGGTCGCACAGCAGATCGATCTGGCCGCCGATCAGGTCGGTGATGGCGGGTGCCGTGCCCTTGTAGGGCACGGGCGTCATCTCGGTCTTGGTGGCGCTCTGGTAGAGCAGGCCGCACAGGTGCGAGGCCGAGCCGATGCCCGCGTTGCCCAGGTTGATCTTGCCCTTGTTGGCGGCGATCCAGGCGGTCAGCTCCTTGTAGTTGGTGGCCGGCAGGCTGGGCTTGGCGATGAGCGTCATGGGCACATCGTTGACGATGCCCAGGTACTCGAAGTCGGTCTCGACCTTGAACGGCACGTTGCGCACCAGCGTCGGCACGGTCGCCATTGCGATGTGGTTGAGCAGCAGCGTGTAGCCGTCGGGGTTGGCGCGCGCGACCTTGGCCGCGCCGATGGAGCTGCCTGCGCCTGGCACGTTGTCGATGATGACGCTGGCGCCGCCCAGCGGCTTGCGCAGTGCCTCGGCGAGATCGCGCGCGACGCGGTCGGTCGGGCCGCCGGCTGCGAAGGGCACGACGATGGTCACGGGCTTGCCCGCGGGAAAGTCCTGCGCGTGGGCGCACACGGCAAGGGCCACCGCCGCAAGGGCGAACAGTTTTTTCATGGAGGTCTCCGTCAAGGTCAAAAAGAAGATCAGGGCGCGCGCGAAGGCACGCGGCTTTCGAGCGTCGGGGGTTGCCACTCGGGCTGGATGTGGCAGCCGTTCTTGCCGTCGGTGTCGTAGCGCGGCATGAGCGTCACGCAGCGCTGCGCCAGGCTCTGCGGCGTGGGCTTCTCGCCCTTGTCGATCCAGTCGAGCAGCGCGCCGAAGAGCGCGGGGTATTCCGAGTCGCTGAGGTAGCTGTGCTCGCGCTCGGCGCTGAAGCTCTGCACCAGGTGCCCGCCGGTGCCGGCCGCGTCACGGATGCGCCGGTAGGCGTTCTCGAGTTCGACGAAGGCCGTGGGGTCGTCGATGGCGTGCAGGCCGACGGTGGGCAGCGAGGTGCGGCCGGTGGGCTGGCTGTCGGCCGCGAGCGCGCCCTGGGCCTGCGGGTCGGCCGCATAGCGCAGCACGCCGGCGTTGAGCGCCGCGTCGTCGGTCGAGCCGCTGTAGACCACGCCGATGTTGCCGAAGGGATTGCGGCCCTGCAGACGCTGCTGCACGAGGTCCTGGAACAGCCACGTCGCCCAGTTGAGGTGGCCGACGAGCGAGCGTTCGGGGATCTTCACGACCGAGAGGATGGTCTTCAGCCGCGCCGCCTGCTCGGGCGTGCGCTGCGCGGCCGGTGTGCCGACGCCGGTGCAGTCCTTGACGCGCGCCGCGAGGTCCGCGCGCGTGAGCTTCGCGTCCATCGGCAGACCCATCCACAGCGGGTACTGGGGCTCGTCGGGCTTCGGATGGTTGCGGCAGACGTACTGGTACACCACGCGCAGGTCGAGCCGGAAGTCGTACGCACTGTTGCCGCCGCCGAGCACGCCGCTGGTGAGCAGCAGGCCGTCGTAGGGCGACTTCGCATCGCCCACGGGCGCATAGAGCTCTGCCGCCTTCGCCGCCACGCCCGCGCCGTAGCTCTGCCCGTGCAGCAGCGTGCGCTGGGGTGTGCCGAAGTGGCGCACGACGATCTGGCGCAGCCGCTCGGTGTCTTGCGCCGCCATCGTCACGCCGTAGCCGCCGCGCCGGTAGGTGGAGCCGGCCCAGGCATAGCCGGCCTTCACGGTGATGGCCCAGCGCTTCAAGTCTTCTTCGCTGCGCGCGAGCTTGGGCGCGCCGGTCTCGGGGCCGCCGTGCGCGTGCATCACGAGCACGCCGCGCTGCCAGTCTTTCGGAATGGCGATCCAGTAGAACGACCCCGCGCCGTCTTCACCGGTGTAGCAGCGTGCGGTGTCCGGCACGGGCGACGGGCAGGCCGTGGGCTTCGGCGCGGTGGCGGGTGCCGCGTGCGCGGACAGCAGCGGCGCGGCACCCAGCCAAGCGAAGGCGGCAAGTTGCGAGAGGTATTTTTTCAATGGCGTACTCCGAGGTCCAGCGTCGCGTTCGCTCCGTCGGTGGTGACGAAGGCCACGACGCCGCTGTTGAAGATGAGATGGCCCGGACGGCCGGCACCGGCCTGCACCACGCCGAGCACCGGCGTGTCGTAGCCCAGCGTGGTGGCCGCGCCGCCGAGGTTGAAGGCCGTGCCGACCACGGTGGCCTCGCGGCCCTCGCCCTTCACGCTGGCCATGGCATAGCTGCCGTCGGCCGCGCCGGGCATGAGGGTCTGCTGCACCGCGAGCAGGCGCAGGCCCGGCTGGATGACGGTGGCCGCGCCGCTGCTCGTGTCGCCCGCCGGCACGGCGGTGGCCACGCGCCGCAGGTACAGCGGTGTCGATACGCCGTTGACCAGCCCGATCACCACCGAGCCGGTGAGCGTGCCGCCCTCGGTCTCGGCGGTGCCGCTCGACGAGGTCGAGGTCGTGTACATGTCGAAGGCCCCGCGCGCCGTGCTGTAGCTGAGGTAGCCCTTCTCGGTGTTCTTGCAGG
This sequence comes from Variovorax sp. GW458-11-26-14-LB1, assembly GCF_059423965.1. Lineage (NCBI taxonomy): Bacteria > Pseudomonadati > Pseudomonadota > Betaproteobacteria > Burkholderiales > Comamonadaceae > Variovorax > Variovorax sp. GW458-11-26-14-LB1. The sequence continues at coordinate 35,615 of NZ_JBWKYW010000004.1, read as the reverse complement.
TCTGGTCGTAGGTCATGAAGCTGTTCGACGCCGGGCTGCGGCAGAACTGGAAGGTGCCCGCATTGCGCAGCCGCCCTGCCGACGAGAACGCCGCTGTGGTGCCCGCGCCGAGCTGTTCCACGCCGGCCGCATTGAAGATCAGCGAGACCGAGCGGAAGTCCGTCGACGGCGACACGTTCTGGAAGGTGTTCTGGAACGCCACCAGCGGCGAGAAGCCACTGCCGCTCGGCGGGTTCACGCCGCCCAGCAGCACGCCGCCGGCACCGAAGCTGAACACCGCCCCGCTCTCGCCGCTCGTGTAGCTGCAGCTGCCCTGCGACACGAGCGAGCCGGTGCGCTGCGTGCCGACCCGCGTGGGTTCGTGGCTCGCGTCGATGGTCACGGTGTAGGCCATGCTGGCCGGGTCGATCTGCACCTGCAGTTCCTCGCCGAAGCTGTTGCCGCCTTTGTAGCGCGTCGCGCTCGCCGGCAGGTTCGGGCAGGCGAGCGGGTCGCCGACCTCGGTCACGCAGCTGAAGTTGACGGCCGCATCGAGGCTGCCGCTGCCGCGGTACCTGGGCCACGACGGAAACTGGCACAGCGGGCGCGTGCGGCCGTAGCTGCCGGCCACGGCGTCCACCGCCACGGGCGTGGCGGGCGCGAGGCCGGCCTCGACCCAGCCTTCGAGCGCCGCGAGCGAGTCCCAGTTGGGAATGAAGCTGCCGGTGCCGTGGCCCATGCCGGGCACGGTGTAGAAGCGCACGTTCTGCGTGACCGCGGCCTGGCCCAGCGTGGCGACGAGCTGCTGGTAGTAGTCGATGGTCGAGTTGGGGCTGATCACCTCGTCGGCCAGGCCGTGCAACATGATCAGCTTGCCGCCGCGCGCGAAGAAGGGCGCAAGGTTCGGGTCGGTCGCGTCGGTGAGCTTCGACACTTCGGCCACGCGCGCCGCATACGTGCCGGGGTTCTGCGGATCGAAGGTGAGCGTGTTGAAACCGGCATCGCGCGTGACGAAGAACTTCACCCACTGGTCGCCCGTGACGTACATGTTGGCGTCGGCCGAGGTGGCGGGGTTTCCCGGCGCCTTGCGCGTGCCGAGGTCGCGCGTGGTGTACGGGCCGGCCACGAGCGCGCCTTCGAGCAGGTTGTAGCCGCCCGCGCGCTTCACGCCGTTGGCGAGCGAATAACTCGTGAACTCGAGCGGCGATTCGATGGCGTGCACCGTGTCGATCTGCGCGTCCGACAGGCAGGTGTCCGCCGTGTCGGCGCCGTTGGGGCAGCGCAGCGACGCGAGGATCTGCGTGTTGAGCTGGCGGCAACTCTCCACATTGCTCACGATGTTGTCGATCGCGCCGTCGAGCTTGTCGCAGGCCTGCATCGCGGCCTTCTGCACCAGCAGCGTCTCCGTGAGGTTGAGCCAGCCCTTGCCGCCGTCGTTGTACAGCGCGCGGCCCACCGCCACGTTCGACAGCCGCGTGCCGGTGTAGTTGAGCGCGGGCTCGTTGGCGATCACGCCGTCGTAGTCCTGCGGCCAGCGCTGGATGTAGCTCAGCGCGTCGCGCCCGCCGGTCGAGGTGCCGAGGAAGTAGGCGTGCCTGGGCTTCACTGCGTAGCGCGCGAACACCAGCGCCTGCGCCACGTCGCGCGTCTTCTTGAGCGACTGGCCGCCGTAGTTGGCCAGCTGCTCGTCGTTGGCCGCGAACTTGCCGTCGGTGATGCTGCTCGACTGGTGGCCCGAGTCGTCGCCGTAGGTGGCGTAGCCCAGCGCCAGCGGCGCGGGCTTGCCGGCGGGGCCGAAACGGATGACCTCGGTGCCGTCGATGAGCACGCCGTCGAAGCCGCCGCCGCCGAAGTGGATGGTCTTCTGGTTCCACTCTTCGGGCAGGTTGACCGCGAAGTGGATGAGCTGCGAGGCCGGGTCCACCGGCGCGATGGTGCCGCGCACGCGGCAGTAATCGCCCAGGGTGTTGCCCGCGTCGCCCGCGGCCACGGGCGTGGCGCTGGTGACGGTGGCGCCCTGCGTGGGCAGGCTGATCAGCGCGGCGGGCAGGCTCTTGCCGGCCAGGTCGGCGCAGGCCACGACGGGCAGCACGGGCGGGGGTACTGTGCCGGGCGGCTCCTCGGCCGGCGGGGTGCCGCCGCTGGCGGGCGGCACGGTCGGCAGGAAGAAGCCAGGGCTTCCTCCTCCCCCGCTGCCGCCACCACAGGCGGCCAGGACCAACGACGCGCCGATCAGCGCAACGACGACACGAAACTTCGAGGCAGGGCGCGGTGTGCGCATGGATTTGTCTCCGGCATACAGCCTCGGCGGGCTGCTTTGTGAAGGGGCGGCCGGACGATAGATTCCGTGTGACCTAGGGTCAAATAAAATAACAAGGCCTATTCAATACAAAAAACATATGGACATACGCGCCCTGAGGTACTTCGTGGCCGTGGCCGGCACCGGCCACATGACGCGCGCCGCCGAGCAGCTGGGCATCCAGCAGCCGCCGCTGAGCCTGCAGATCAAGGCGCTGGAGCGCGAGCTGGGCGTGCTGCTGTTCAAGCGCCATCCGCGCGGCGTGGCGCTCACCGACGCCGGCCGGCTGTTCCAGGCCGAGGCGCTGCGCATGCTGCAGGACATGGAGGCCATGAAACAGCGCATGGCGCGCGTGGCCCAGGGCCAGACCGGCACGCTGGCGGTCGGCTTCACCAGCTCGGCCGCCGCGCACCGCTTCATGCCCGAGGCGCTGCGCGCCTTTCGCCGCGCGCACCCCGGCGTGGAGCTGCAGCTGCGCGAAGACAACGCCGCCGAACTCACCGAGGCGCTGGCCGCGGGCCGGCTGCACTGCGGCCTGCTGCGCGTGCCGGTGGCGCGGCCCGAGGGGCTGGTGTTCGAAACGCTGCTGCGCGAGCCCGTGTGGGTCGCGATGCCGAGCGATCACCGCTTCGCGCCTGTCGCAAATGGCAAGAAGCCCGCGAAACCGCTGCCGCTGTCGAAACTCTGCGAAGAAGGCATCATCCTCGTGCGCCGTCCGGGCGCGCCCGGGCTCTATGCCGAGCTGCTCGCGCTGTGCCACGCGCAGGGCTTGCGCCCGCGCGTGGTGGCCGAAGTCGATCGCATGATGACCAACCTGAACCTCGTGGCCGCGGGCGTCGGCCTGTCGGTGGTGCCGACCTCGATGACCGGCGTGCACGCGCACGCCATCGCCTACACGCGGCTGGCCGATGGCGGCCAGCTCGACGCGCCGCTCACGCTGGTGTCGCGCGCCGACGAAGACAACCTGCCGGCGCGGCACTTCGCGGCGCTGCTGCGCGGGCTGGCCGAGGGGAACCCCGCCGCATGACCCTGCCGCTGCCGCGCCGCCATTTCCTGCAACGCATCGGCTTCGCGGCTGCGTGCGCATTGCCGCATCTGTCGCACGCCGCCTCGTCGCCCTGGCCCAGCCGCCCCGTGCGCCTGATCGTGGTCTATCCGCCGGGCGGCGTGAGCGACGGCATGGCGCGCGCGCTGGCCGAGCCGCTGGCGCAGTCGCTGGGCGTGCCGGTGCTCATCGAACACCGCGCCGGCGCCGGCGGCAGCCTGGGCATGGACGCGCTCGCACGCGCCACGCCCGACGGCCACACGCTGGCCTTTTCGGCCATCAGCCCGCTCACCCTGCACCCATTGCTCGCGCGCGCGCCCTACGACCCGCTGCGCGCCTTCGCGCCCGTGGCGAGCGTGATGCGCACGCCGGTGCTGGTCGTGGGCACGCCGGCCTTTGCGGGCCGCGGCTTTGCAGAGTTGATCGCGCTGGCGCGCCGCCAGCCCGGCGCGGTGCGCTGGGCCACCTCGGGCGTGGCCACCATCGGCCACATGGTGCTCGCGCAGGTGCGCCTGCAAAGCCGCACCGACATCACCCACATCCCCTACCAGGGCGGCGGCCCGCAGCTCAACGATGCGCTCGGCGGCCAGTTCGAGGTGCTGTCGACCAACGTCGCGGCGCAGCAGCTGCAGTACATCGAGGGCGGCCGGCTGCAGGCGCTGGCGGTCGGCGCGCCCGCACGCATCGAAGCCTTGCCGGCGGTGCCCACGCTCGCGGAACTGGGCTACGAGAAGGCGAACCGCGATTCGCTCTTCGGCATCTTCGCGCCGGCGCGCACGCCGGCGGCGGTGGTGCAGCGCCTCAATGGCGAGATCAACCGGCTGCTGCAAGGCGACCCGCTGCGCGCGCGCCTGCGCGAGGCCTACAACCTGCCGGCCGGCGGGAGCATCGAGGACTTCGCGCAGGAGATTGCGGCGGATCGGCGGCGCAACCGCGCGCTGGTGGCGGGGGCGCGGGCGCAGTTCGACTGACGGTCAGCCTTGTGCGGCCCACAGCCGCGGATAGTCGCTCACGAACCCATCCGCCGTGACGCCCAGCACCTCCGCGTAATCGAAGCGCTTGGCCTCGTACGCATACGTGCTGTCGCTGCGCCGCTCATAGCGCTGCATCAGCTCGCTGAGCCCGCCGTCTTCGATGTCGACCCAGGCCGCCGGCGCGTCGGCGCTTTCGCCGGGGGCGAGGTTCAGGCGGCGCAGTTGCAGCAGGTTGGTGGCGGGGGTGAAGCCCAGGTCGAGGTCGACGCAGTGCGACATGTCGGACACGGCTTCGTCGTTGAGCTTCCAGTGGCCGCGCGCGTCGCGCGTGATCGACAGGTCGATGGCCGACTCGCCGAGCCAGCCGCGCACGGTGCCCCATTGCGTGTGCCAGAGCAGGTCGCAGCGCACGCGGTAGTGCAGCTGGGCGATGCGTCCGCCCTCGGTGCGGAACACCGCCGCGCCGTCGAGCTGCCAGGCCGAGGCGTTGCGTTCGAGGCGGCAGGCATCGTGGCCCGGTGCATCGAGCCTGCGCCAGAGGATGGAGGCGACGGTTTGCATATGGCGCGGATCATGGCACCGGCATGCCGCGGGGCGCAAGCGGCATCCCGCAAAATGCCCTGCATGTCGAAAGCCCTTTCCGCGTCGTTGTCTGCCCTTTTCACCCTCCTGACAGCCGGCGCAGGCCATGCGGCCACCGCACTGAAGGACGGCGACATCATCTTCCACACCTCGCGCTCGGCGCAAAGCCTGGCCGTGCAGCGCGCCACGGGTTCGCGCTACAGCCACATGGGCATCGTGCTGCTGCGGGAGGGCAAACCCTACGTGTTCGAGGCGGTCTCGACGGTGCGCTACACGCCGCTGGCGCAGTGGACGGCGCGCGGCAACGGCGGGCGCTACGTGGTGAAGCGGCTGCGCGATGCCGACACGCGGCTCACGCCCGGCGCCGTGGCGCGCCTGCATGCGCGCAGCTCGGACTTCGCGGGCCGCCCGTACGACCTGACCTTCGAATGGTCGGATTCGCGCATCTACTGCTCGGAACTGGTGTGGAAGCTCTACGACCGCGCACTGGGCGTGCGCATCGGCGAGCTGCAGAAGATCCGCAGCTTCAACCTCGCCGACCCGGCCGTGCGCGCCAAGATGCGCGAGCGCTACGGCGACGCCGTGCCCATGGACGAGCCGGTGATTTCGCCCGTGGCGATGTTCGACTCGCCGCTGCTGGTGACGGTCGAATCGCGCTGACGACCCGCTACTGCACCGCCGCCAGCACGCTGTCGAGAAACTGTTTCGCCGGCGTGCCGAAATCTTCAGGGATGTAGTCGCGCGAGAAGTCGCGTGCAAACGCCGCTTCGAGGTCGTCGTGCGAACCGAGGTAGTCGGCGATCTCGGCGCGCAGCGCGGCCAGTTCGGCCTCGGTGCTCGACTCGCGGTACGAGGCCATGATCTCGGCGCCGGTTTCGCCGAAGAGGATGTCGGCGTCCTGGCCGAAATAGACCTTGGTGAGGTGGTCGATCAGTTCGAATCGCATCGTGGGGTCGTGAGGAAAAATCAGAACGGATGGGCGGTGAGGATGTAGAACGGCTTGCCGTTGTACGTGCGCATGTTCAGCGTCACGCGCACCTTGGTGAGCTGGCTCACGGCGGTGCTGCCGCGCTGCACGCCGATGCCGACCACGGTGCCGATGTCGTGCTCGAAGGCCACGGGCTTGGAGCCCACCGCCGCGGAGCGCGACCACGCGCGAATGGCCCGTGCATTGGCGCGCACGGTCTGGCTGATGGCCGACTCGGCGGTGGCCAGGTCGAAGAACGACGACGAGCGCTGCAGGCTGGGCTTCTTCGCGAAGCGGTCGAGCAGCTCTTGCGCCGACTTGCCCACGTGCTCGCGGATGGTGTGGCCGCCGGCCTTCGAACCCGCAATGCCCTCGTGCTCGATGAGCCGCACGGGCTCGAGCTTGAAGCGGCTCGCGCGCACCGCGATGACGCGCGATGCGGCCAGCCCGCCGGCCACGAAGAGCGGCACCGCCACGTCGACAGCGAGCCCCACCTGCGTGCCGGTTTCGGGCGAGGCGCCCAGCGCCTGCGCGGTGGCATCGGCCGTGAGTGCGGTGGCAGTGCGCTGCGTCTGGCCGGTCCAGATCTGGCGCGCGGCCGTGGCGGTGACGTCGCTGCCGTGCGCGCCCAACACCACACAGCCGACCTTGCTGGCCATGGTGGGCTCGGGCGCGACGCACAGCACGCCGGCGCCGACCAGTTCGATCACGCCGCCGATCAGCGCCGCCGTGCCCCAGAGCCGGTTGCTGAGGCTGGCCGACTCGGGCACGTCTTCGCCGCCGAGCACCGCCGCCATCTGCACCGGCGTCAGCGCGACCGACAGGCCGCCTTCCACCTCGTCGTCACCCATCGTGCATTCCTTTCCGTTCGCCACCTGCGTGGGGATTGAAATTCCGCCGCATTCTTGCACGCGACACCGGGGCGGGCGAACATGCCCGGAGAGCGAGACAATTGTCACCGTGAGTTTCCAGCCCGCGCCGCCCCCGGCCCCTCCGATCCGCCGCATTGCCCACCTCGACATGGACGCGTTCTACGCGTCCGTCGAGTTGCTGCGCTACCCGCAGCTCAAGGGACTGCCGGTGGTCATCGGCGGCGGCCGGCGCCGCGTCGACGAGGCGATCCGCGAACTGCCCGAGGGCGCCACGCTGGCCGACATTCCGATCGAGGCCTTTCCGCGCCTGAAGGACTACACGGGGCGCGGCGTGATCACCACCGCCACCTACCCCGCGCGGCAGTTCGGCATCGGCTCGGCCATGGGGCTCATGAAGGCCGCCAAGCTGTGCCCGCAGGCGCTGATTCTGCCGGTCGATTTCGACGAGTACCGGCGCTTCTCGCGCACCTTCAAGCAGGTGATCCTGGACATTGCACCGCTCATGGAAGACCGCGGCGTGGACGAGGTGTACATCGACTTCACCGACGTGCCCGGCGGCCAGCGCGACGGCGGGCGCTCGCTGGCGCGGCTGATCCAGAAATCGATCTTCGACGCCACGGGCCTCACGTGCTCGATCGGCGTGGCGCCCAACAAGCTCATCGCCAAGATGGCCAGCGAGTTCGAGAAGCCCAACGGCATCTCGGTGGTCTACGAGCACGACCTCGAAAGCCGCATCTGGCCCCTGCCCTGCCGCAAGGTGAACGGCATCGGGCCGAAGGCCGACGAGAAGCTCAAGCGCTTCGGCATCGAGACCGTGGGCCAGCTGGCGGCGCGCGAGCGCGGCTGGCTCATCGACACCTTCGGCAAGGCCACCGGCGCGTGGATGCACGAGGTGGCCTGGGGCCGCGACAACCGCCCCGTGGTGACCGAGAGCGAGCCCGTGTCGATGAGCCGCGAGACCACCTTCGAGCGCGACCTGCACGCCGTGCGCGACCGCGCCGAGCTGGGCGCGATCTTCACGCACCTGTGCGAGAAGCTGGCCGAAGACCTGCAGCGCAAGGGCTACGTGGGCAAGACCATCGGCATCAAGCTGCGCTACGACGACTTCAAGATCGCCACGCGCGACCAGACCATCGACCGCTTCACCGACGATGGCAAGACCATCCGCCAGGTCGGCGGCCAGTGCCTCAAGCGCGTGCCGCTGGAGCGGCCGCTGCGCCTCTTGGGCGTGCGCGTGGGCGCGCTGGCCAAGGCCGGCAGCCCCGAGGCGCTGGCGCCTGCTGGCAACGCCCGCAGCGCGGCGCCGGTGGCGACCACGGCCTCGCTCTTCTGACCGACCGCCCGATGATCCGACGCTGGCTGCTGCGCATTGCATTCACACTGCTGGGGCTGCTGCTCGCGATAACGTTGTACGTGGCCGTGGCCTGCGCGCTGGTCTTCCTGCCGGCCAACGCGAAACCGCCGGCCGCGCCTGCGACCGTCGAGGCCTGGGTGCTGAGCAACGGCGTGCACACCGACCTGGTGTTTCCGGTCCGCTCGGCCACCATCGACTGGTTGCAGCTCTTTCCACTGTCCGACTTCAAGGCACCGCCGCCCGATGCCGAGTTCGTCGCCATCGGCTGGGGCGACCGCGAGTTCTACCTGCACACGCCGACCTGGGGCGACCTGACGGCCGCGCGCGCCTTCGGGGCGCTGTCGGGTGGCAATCGCTCGCTGCTGCACGTGACCTACCTGCAGCGCGCGCAGTTGCGGCGCGGGGCCTACAAGCTGCCGCTCTCGCAGCCGCAGTACGCGCAGCTCGTGGCCCATGTGCGCGCCACGCTGCCTTCAGGCCGTGCGACGCCGATCGCGGGCGCGCACTACGCGAGCGACGATGCCTTCTACGAAGCCCAGGGCAGCTACCACCTGTTCGAGACCTGCAACACCTGGACCGGCCGCGGCCTGCGCCAGGCCGGCGTCACGGTGAGCCGCTGGACGCCCTTCGACTTCAACGTGACGTGGCACCTGCAGCCCGTGCTGCAGCCCTGACGATCTTCAGGGCTTGGGCACGCCCGCCGACCACGCAGGCCAGTTCTTCACGATGTGGTCGACCACGCGCGTGCCCACCAGCGCGATGTTCTCCACCGTCTCGGCAAAGCCGCCCGCCGTCTCGCCCGGTGCCGGGTCCAGGTGCTGCAGCGTGCTTTCCTTCGGGTGGCCCTGGTCGAAGTTGACCGCGCCGCGCAGGCTCATCACGCGGTCGGTGCCGTGGGTGCGCTTGATCACAAGGGTGATGGCGGCGGCTTCCATTTCGGTGATCACGTAGTCGTCGGCGCCGTAGAGCTTGGCGATGTACTGCGCCTGCTTCGACATGCCGGGGCCGTGGAAGAAGGTGTCGCCCGTCATGTGCGTGCCGGTGCCCACGAAGGGGGCGCGGCGCGCGGCGGCGTCGGGGTAGCGCAGGCGGTACTTGCGCGCCGATTCCGCGTCCTTGAGCGGCGTGTCGGCCGACAGCTTCATGGCCCAGCCGACAAGGTCGGGGTTGAGCTTGAAGCGGCGGTACTCCTCGTAGCCCTTGCGCGGCATGAAGGTGGGTTCGCCGGGCTTGTTCTCTTCGGGCGCCCAGCGGTGGCCGAGGTCGTAGTCGACCAGCCAGGTGGCCCAGCTCACCTCGCCGATGGTGCCGCGCTGGGGCGGCGTGCCGGCCACGCCGGAGATCACGTAGTAGGCCTGCGAGAAGTCGAACTTCGGGTTCAGCAGGATGGCCTGCATCGACGACGACGAGTTGACCTTGCCCATGCCCAGCACCGCGCCGCACACGCCGTCGGCGTTGCAGTACACGGGCTGCAGCGCGCCGGGCACGGCCACGGGCGTCGCGCCCTTCCAGTAGCGCTCGTACCAGTGCTGGAACTCGCCGGCGCGGTCGCCGGTGTTCTGGCCGATCTCGAACATGGCGGCCACGAACACCTTCACCTTGACGGGGGCGCCGGTGGGGGCGGCGGCAGCAGCGCGCGTGTCGGCCGTGGGCGAGGTGGAGGCACAGGCCGTGGCGAGCAGCACGGCGCCGCACAGCGCCAGGCCGCGGCTGCCCAGGGAGAAGCGACGGGAGTTCAGGAAGGACATGGGTGGAATCCGAAGAGAAGGAAGGAAAGGAAAGCGCGCCTCGGCAACAGCGTGCGGCGTCCTACACCGCACGATTGTCGATGCTGGCACAAGCGCGATGTCATGCCTTCGATGCAAACCCCATGCCGGCCCGCACCGGCTGCCACCTCAGCGCTGGCCGGCGGGCTGGTCTACGTGAACCCCGGCATGCCGGGCATCCGCCGGCTGAAGTGGGGCGACGGCTTTCGCTACCGCGACGCGCACGGCCGCTGGCTGCGCGACGCCGACGCGCTCGCGCGCATCCGCAGCCTGGCCATTCCGCCGGCCTACACCGAGGTGTGGATCTGCCCGCTGCCGCAAGGCCACCTGCAGGCCACGGGGCTGGACGCGCGCGGCCGCACGCAGTACCGCTACCACCCCGACTGGCGCACGCTGCAGGACGGCACCAAGTTCGAGCGCCTCGCGGCCTTCGGGCGCGCCCTGCCCCGTTTGCGCGCCCGCGTGGCGCGCGACCTGCGCGCCGGCACCCGCACACCCGGTCGCGCACAGGTGATCGCCACGCTGGTGCGCTTGCTCGACACCACGCTGCTGCGCGTGGGCAACGAGGCCTACGCCAGCAGCAACGGCTCGTTCGGCCTCACCACGCTGCGCAACCGCCACGCGGCGGTGCAGGGCTCGGCGCTGCGGCTGCGCTTTCGCGGCAAGAGCGGCGTGACGCACGAGGCCCGCATCGACGACCCGCGCGTGGCCCGCGTGGTGCGCCAGTGCCAGCAGCTGCCGGGGCAGGCGCTGTTCCAGTACACGGACGAAGCGGGCGAAGTGCGCGGCGTGTCGTCCAACGACGTGAACGACTACATCGCCGACGCCACCGACACAGGCGAAGGCGAAGGCGAGCGCTTCACCGCCAAGGACTTCCGCACCTGGCACGGCACGGTGCAGGCGCTGGAACTCACGCGGCGGGCCTGTGCCTGGGAGGGCGAGCGCCGGCCCGGCGCCAGGGACATCCTCGCGGCCGTGGCGCGGCAGCTCGGCAACACGCCGGCGGTCTGCAAGAAGGCCTACGTGCACCCGGCCGTGCTGGCGCTGGGCGAGGCGCTGGCGCGCGAGGACGACACGGCGGCGACGGGCACCTTGCTGGAGAAGATCGCGGCCCGTGCCGCCACGGCCGGCCCGGCGCGCGGCCTGGTCGCAGCGGAGCGGCGATTGCTCGCCTTCCTGCGGACGCCTCAGCCCGCGGCGAGGGCGAAGCGCACGGTGTCGGCGTCGAGCAGCACGGCGTAGCCGAGGTCTTCGGCCAGGTTCTGCAGCGCCACGGTGTCGATGGCCAGCGCGCGCGGTGCACGGTGGGCGTCGAGCACCGCGTTCGCGCCGCCGGCCTCGCGCACCCGGGCGTGCAGGCGCAGCGCGTCGGTACCGTCGGGCTCGATGCGGATGGTGCCGGCCTCGTCCACGCCGTCGTGCAGGTAGCCCAGCGCGCCCAGGAACAGGTAGCGCAGCGCGGCGGCATTGGGCCAGCGCGGCTCGTCGTCCTGCGGGGTGGCGAGCGCCTCGTCGACCTCGAGCGCCACGCCGTGCAGGTCGAAGGCCGAGCGCATCAGCGTCATGCACTGCGCCACCAGTGCGCTGCGCGTGATGCCGTCGTCGGTGGTGGCCAGTTCCCAGTCGCGCAGCGAGCGGATCGCGGCCACCAGCTCGGACACCTGGCTGTCGATGAGGTTCACCCGCTCCTCGCAGGCCGCGGGGTCGACGGGGTCGGCCGCCACCTGGCGCTTGAGCATCAGCACCGCCATGCGGATCACCGAGACGGGCGCCGTCATGTCGTGCCGCAGCGCCGGCAGGGCGCGCGTGAGCAGCTCATGGCGCACGCCGGCCGCAATCCAGCTGCGGGCGCTGGGAGACGACTTCATCGCGGCGCAGCGGCCCGCAAGGGCGCGCGGCCCGTGGGACGAGAGGCGGCAGGGAGCACGGTCAAGGCAGGATTCCTGAAGGCGGGAACAAGGCCACGAGTATCGGCCCCGCTCCGCGCCGCGGCTGTAGGAGCCTGCCTACGCGCGCCCTGCCCGCCGGGCCGCACCTGCAGCGCGCGCTCAGGGTTTGCCGAGGTAGGTGCGCACGTCCTTCACCTCGACCCCGGCGGCCGCGACGGCCGAGCGCAGCTGCGCCTCGGTCACGCCCAGCGTCTGGGTCCAGTAGCGAACCTCGTGGAGTTCGTTGACATTGATGCGGGCCGCATCCTGCGGTCCGCGCTTGCTCAGGTCATCGGCCATGGCGTGGATTCCTTGTTGAAGGCCCCCACGATGCGGCCTGCACGGCGCATCGGCTGGCGGACAGCAGCGCGGCTCCTTGCAGGATAAGTCCGAGAGCGCGTTGCAGATGTCCGGAAGCAGCGGGCCGACGCAACGCGGCGCACCTATCGTCGCCGCTCCTTCACTTCATCCGCCGCACCCCATGACCCCCGAGCAGAACAAGCGCGCCGTCGTCGACGCCTGGAAGGCCTTCGCCAGCCGCGACCCGCAGCGCGTGCGCGCCGCCTTCACCGACGACGCCGAATGGCTGGCGCCCAAGGACAACGCCACCGGCGTGGCCCTGGGCTTCACCGACCACATGATCGGGCCGCAGACGATCGTTCGCTTTCTCGTCGAGGAATTTCCGAAGCTGTTCGTGGCCGACGTGTCGGTGGACTTCACCCACCTGCTCTGCGAAGGCGACACCGTGGTGCTGGAGATGCGCCTGCAGGCGACGCTCGCCAGCGGCCGGCCCTATGACAACGACTACTGCTTCATCCTCGAATTGCGCGAGGGCCGCATCGCCCGCATGCGCGAGTACATGGACACGCAGAAGGGCCGCCGCAGCGTCATCGGCGACCTTCCTCAGGATCTCAGGGCAGCCGGGCCCTCGATTGCAGTTCCCGCTTGAGCAGCTTGCCGTTGGCGGTGGTCGGCATCGCGTCGATCACCTCGATGCGCGCCGGCCGCTTGTAGGGCGACAGGTGCTCGGCCAGGTGCGCGCGCAGCGCCGCCTCGTCGAGCGCCGCCCCAGGGTTCAGCTCGACGAAGGCGACGATCTGCTCGTTGCCGTCGGCCTCGGGCACGCCGACCACGGCGCACAGGTGCACGCCCGCGAAACGGCCGATCACCGCCTCGACCTCGGCCGGGTACACGTTGAAGCCCGAGCGGATGATCATTTCCTTGAGCCGCCCCACCACGAACAGCGCACCGTCGGCGTCGAAGCGGCCGAGGTCGCCGGTGGCGTACCAGCCGCCCGGGCGCATCACCTGCGCGGTGGCGGCCGCGTCGCGGAAGTAGCCCAGCATCAGGCCCGGGCCGCGCAGCCAGATCTCGCCGGTGTCGCCGATGGCGGCTTCGGTGCCCTCGGGCGTCACGATGCGCCCCTCGCCGCCCTCGACCACATAACCTGCCGAGATGTCGGCGCGTGGCGCCTCGGTGCGCGTGAGGAACACCGAGCCCGCGTACTCCGACAGGCCATAGCCGTAGTGCAGCGGCTGGCCGAACAGCCGCTCCACGCGCTGCTTGAGCGCCGGGTCGAGCGGCGCGGAGCCGGTGTACACATAGCGCAGTTGCGGAAAGCGCGGCGCCAGCTGCTGCGCCTCGATGTGCGCCAGCAACCGCGCGTACATGGTCGGCGGCCCGAGCAGGTTCGACACCTGCCCGTGCGCCAGCGCCTCGAGCATGTCGGCCGGCGAGAAGCTGCCGCGCAGCACCAGCGCGGCCCCGCCCGTGAGCGCGGCCATCAGCACGGTGCCGATGCCGAAGATGTGGGTCATGGGCAGGAAGGCGTAGACGCGGTCGCGCGTGTCGAGCGCACGCACCTCCGCCGACACGCGGCCGAAGTGCAGCAGCCCGCGGTGCGACACCATCACGCCCTTGGGCGTGCCCGAGGTGCCCGAGGTGAAGATGATCGCGGCGGCATCGGCCAGTGCCGGGTCGGGCTCGGGGCGGGCGTCGGCGCGCGCGGCGGTGAACATCACGCCGGGCAGCGTGGCCGGCACGGCCGATGCGCGCTGCGCATGCGTGCGCGCCGCGTCGGACGCCTCGGTGGTGAAGCAGCACAGCCGCGCGTCGGCGCGCTCGGCAATCGCCGCGATCTCGCCCGGCGACATGCGCGCGTTGATGCCGCATGACCATGCGCCCACGCGGCTGCAGGCCAGCAGCAGCGCGATGTGGGCGGCGCAGTTCTCGGCCACCAGCAGCACGCGGTCGGTCGGCCGCACGCCGGCGGCGAGCAGGTCGTTCGCGGCGGTCTCGACCATGGCCTGCAGCGCGCCATAGGTGGTGGTGCCATCGGGTTCGTGGAGGAACACCGCGTCCGGCGTGCGGGCGGCGCAGTCTTCGAGCAGGTGATGAATGCGGGGCTGCATCGGCTATTCCGCCTCGATGCCCTTGGAGGCGCTGGCCCACAGCTTGCGGTCCGACACGCCCTTGGTCGCCAGCACCTCCGGCGCGCCCGTCCAGACCTCGTAGCCCTGCTCGCGCAGGCGGTGCGCGATGTCTTCGCGCGCCAGCATCTTCTGCGCCGCGGCGTTCACGCGCGCCACCAGCGCCGGGTCCATGCGCGCCGGGCCGTACAGGCCGAACCAGCCGCCCACGTCGTAGCCGGGCACGCCCGACTCGATCATGGTCGGCACGTCGGGCAGCATGCGGTTGCGCTGGCGCGAGGTGACGGCCAGCGCGCGCAGCTTGCCCGACTGGATGAAGGGCCGCGAGGTGGCGATGATGTCGAACATCATCGGCACGGTACCGGCCATCACGTCGGCCAGCGCCGGGGCGCTGCCCTTGTAGGGCACGTGCGTGAGCTGCACGCCGCTCATCTTCTCGAGCAGCGCGCCGCTCAGGTGGTTGGACGCGCCCACGCCCGCCGAGCCGTAGAACAGCTTGCCGGGCTTGGCCTTGGCATAGGCCAGCAGCTCGCCCACGTTGCGCACCGGCAGGTCGTTGTTGACCACCAGCACGTTGGTGTAGTCGACGAGTGGCGCCAGCGGCGTGAGGTCCTTCATCGGGTCGAAGGGCATGCTGCGCTGCACGTTCGGGTTGATGGTGATGGTCGGGCTCGCGCCGAAGAACAGCATCGCGCCATCGGGCGGCGCCTTGGCCACGGCGTTGCCGCCGAGCGAGCCGGCGGCGCCGGGCCGGTTGTCGACGATCACCTGCGTGCCCAGCTCCTGGCCCAGCGCGGGCGCGAGCAGGCGCGCAGCGCCGTCCACCGGCCCGCCAGCCGAATAGCCGACCACCAGCTTGATGAGCGGCGGCAGCGGCTGCTGCGCGAAGGCGCGGTGCGGCAGTGCGGCCAGCGCCGCGCCGCCCGCCAGCGCGGCCATGAGTTGGCGGCGCGAAAAGAGGTCGAGGAATTGCATGAGCGTTGTCTCCAGTTGTGTATGTCTTTGGCGGCTCACATTGCTCAGGCCGGCAAGTCCAAAACTTGCCGCGCGAGGATGTTGCGCTGGATCTCGTTCGTGCCGCCGTAGATCATGGCGGCGGTGGAGCCGATGAGCGGCGAGAGCACGTTGAAGCTCTGGCCGTCGAGCACCTGGTCGCCCGCGACCGCGCCCTGCTCTTCGCCGGCCTCGACCAGCAGTGCGCCGATGCGGTGGTAGGTCTCGCTGGCCCAGATCTTCAGCAGCGACACCGACGCGGGCAGCGGCTTGCCCGCACGCACGATGTCGGCAAAGCCCGTGTACGCGGCCGACAGGTCGAGCACGTCGAGTCGCAGCGCCGCGAAGCGTTGTGCGAACACCGGGTCGGCGAACAGGCGCCGCGCCTGCCCGAGCCGCGCCAGCTGGCCCAGCGCGTACTGCGACTGCTTGGGGCTGCCCAGGAAGATGCGCTCGAAGCCCAGCAGCGCCTTCGCAATCGTCCAGCCGCCGTGCAGCCGGCCCACGAGCTGGTCGGCCGGCACGCGCACGTTGTCGAAGAACACCTCGCAGAACTCGGGCTCGCCCGCCAGCGTGTGGATCGGCCGCACCGTGACGCCCGGCGTGCGCAGGTCGCACAGCAGGAAGCTGATGCCCTCCTGCTTTCGCGCGCCCTTGTCGGTGCGCACGAGCATGAAGATGTGGTTGGCGTCCTGCGCGAGCGTGGTCCAGATCTTCTGGCCGTTGACGACGAAGTGATCGCCCTGCGCATCGTGCCCCGCCACCGCCTCGGTGCGCAGGCCGGCCAGGTCGGAGCCGGCATTGGGCTCCGAATAGCCCTGGCACCACACGTGCTCGCCGCTCAGGATGCGCGGCAGAAAGCGCTGCTGCTGTTCGGGCGTGCCGTGCTGGATGAGCAGCGGGCCGATCATCACGATGCCCTGGTCGGGCGCGCGCGCCACGCCGTGCTGCTCCAGCTCCTCGATCCACGCGATGAGCTTGTCCGCCGGCAGGCCCATGCCGCCGTGCGACTGCGGCCAGGCCGGTGCGATCCAGCCTTGCGCCGAGAGCGTGAGGTACCAGTCGCGCATCTCGCTCCAGCGCGCACGGTGCGACAGGTAGCGCAACTGCGCCGGATACCGCTGCTGCAGAAAGCCGCGCACCATGCGGCGGAACTCGGGCTCGGGCACCGTGGACCAGTCGGTGGTGCGCGCCAGGAACTCGCCATTCCAAGCCGCGGTGCCAACTGCCGCAGCTTCCGCCTCGCCGGTCAGCGCAGCATGGCGGCGCTGGTGCGCCGTGGCATTGCCCAGCCATGCCGACAGGCACAGCACGCGCTTGTAGAACAGGCTCAGGTCGCACTCCTGCGTGTAGCCGATGGCCCCGTGCAGCTGCACCGCCGCGCGCGACGCCTGCAGCGCGGCAGCCGTGCAACGCGCGTTGACGCGGCTGGCCTCGGCTTCGAGCCGGTCAGAAGGCAAGGTGCCGTCGCTTGCCAGCGCCAGCACTTCGTTCAGCGTGGCCTGCGCCACTTCGAGGTGGATGAACATGTCGACGCTGCGGTGCTGCAGCGCCTGGAAGCTGCCGATGGCCTTGCCGAACTGCGAGCGGGTGCGCAGGTAGGCCAGCGTCTGCGCCAGCATCGCCTGCCCTGCGCCCAGCAGCTCGGCCGCCTGCAGGATCTGCCCGGCGGCGAGCGCCTGGCGCAGCGCCTCCTGCGCAGCGGGCCCGATGGCCAGCACGGCGTCGGCCGGCAGCACGACCTCTTCGAAGCGAAGGTTGGCTGCCTGGCTGCCATCGACCAGCGGCATGAGCGTCTCGCTCACGCCGGCTGTGCCGCGCGGCACCCACAGCAGCACGGCGTCGTCCTCGCCGCGCGCCGACACCAGCCAGCCGCTGGCGGCGGCACCGGGCAGCACCATGAGCTTGTCGCCTTGCAGCAGCACGCCGCCCCCCTGACCGGACCGCGCCTCGCAGCCGCAGGCCAGCGGCACGGCGCTGAGGTCGCCCGCGCTTTCCTGCCAGGCCAGCGCGGGCAGGCTGCGGCCTGCCACGAGCTCGGCCAGCAGGGCACGCGCCGCGGGCGTGTCGAGCCGCGCCAGCAGCAGCGCGCTCAGGCCCGCCACCGCCAGCAGCGGCTCAGGCGCCGCGTGTTCGCCGGCCGCGCGCAGGATTTCCGCGGCGCCGTCGAGCCCCATCGCGAGGCCGCCGGCCGCTTCGGGCGCCAGCATGCCGGGCCAGCCGAGCGCGGCGATCTCGCCCCAGCCATTGGCCTCGTCGGCCTGCGGCTGCTCGGTGCGGGCGCGGCGTCGCGCGGTGGCGCCGCTGCGGGTGAAGTAGTCGAGCGCCGCTTCGCGCACGGCCAGGAGTGAGTCGGAATCCATCGCGCTGTCTGCCTTTTCTTTTCCGTTGCAATGACGAGTCGCAGCGTGCCCGAAGACCTCGCCGGCGGGCATTCGCGATTGCGGAAGGGAGGGTTTGGCAATCACTGAGTGGCCGATCGCGCGCGCGGGGATAGATTTGCAGCCATGACAAAGATCAAGAAATCCCTGCACACCGACCTCGGCCACAGCACGCCCGACAAGATCACCGTGCGCGGGCGCGACCTGCCCTCGGAAATCCTCGGCCACCTGAACCTGGGCGACATGGCCTTCCTGGAGCTGACGGGCCGCATCCCGACGTCGCAGGAGTCCGTGACCTTCAACGCCATCGTCGTCACGCTGGTGGAGCACGGCGTGACGCCCAGCGCGCTGGCCGCGCGGCTCACCTACGCCGGCGCGCCCGAAGCCCTGCAGGCCGCCGTGGCCGCCGGCCTGTGCGGGCTGGGCACTGTGTTCGTGGGCAGCACGGAAGGCGCCGCGAAGATGCTGTACGAGGCCATCCCCTTCGGCGAGAAGCCCGCGCGTCCGCTGGCCGACATGGCGAAGGACATCGTGGCCGACCACCGCGCGCGCAAGATCATCGTGCCGGGGCTGGGTCATCCGCTGCACAAGCCGATCGATCCGCGCACGCCGCGCCTGTTCCAGATCGCTGCCGAGAACGGACTCTCTTCGCACTACGTTGCGCTGATGCAGGCGGTGCAGGAAGAGGCTGAGCGCGTGTCGGGCAAATCGCTGCCGATCAATGCCACCGGCGCCATCGGCGCGATTGCGGCCGAGTTCGGCTTTCCGTGGAAGATCATCCGCGGCTTCGGCGTGATGGCGCGCGCCATCGGCCTCGTGGGCCACATCCTCGAGGAGATCGACGACCCGATGGCCATCGAGATCTGGCAACGCGTCGAAAAAGAAGCGGGCGGCCCCCGCCAGGACTGAAGCACATGATGATCGCTACCGACAACCGTTTCCCCGACATTCGCGACGCCGTGCGCGACCTGTGCGCGCAGTTTCCCAACGAGTACTTCCGCAAGGTCGACGAGGCGCGCGGCTACCCCGCCGAGTTCGTCGACGCACTCACGAAGGCCGGCTGGATGGCCGCGCTGATCCCGCAGGAGTACGGCGGCTCGGGCCTGGGCCTGACCGAAGCCTCGGTGATCATGGAAGAGATCAACCGCTGCGGCGGCAACTCGGGCGCCTGCCACGGCCAGATGTACAACATGGGCACGCTGCTGCGCCACGGCAGCGAGGCGCAAAAGCGCCAGTACCTGCCCAAGATCGCCAGCGGCGAGCTGCGCCTGCAGTCGATGGGCGTGACCGAGCCGACCACCGGCACCGACACCACGAAGATCAAGACCACCGCCGTGAAGAAGGGCGACCGCTATGTCATCAACGGGCAGAAGGTGTGGATCTCGCGCATCCAGCATTCGGACCTGATGATCCTGCTGGCGCGCACCACGCCGCTGGCCGATGTGAAGAAGAAGTCGGAAGGCATGTCGATCTTCATCGTCGACCTGCGCGAAGCCATCGGCAAGGGCATGACGGTGCGCCCCATCCTCAACATGGTGAACCACGAGACCAACGAGCTGTTCTTCGAGAACCTCGAGATCCCGGCCGAGAACCTCATCGGCGAGGAAGGCCAGGGCTTCAAGTACATCCTCGACGGCCTGAACGCCGAGCGCACGCTGATCGCAGCCGAGTGCATCGGCGACGGCTACTGGTTCATCGACAAGGTGACGGCCTACACGAAGGACCGCGTGGTGTTCGGCCGCCCCATCGGCCAGAACCAGGGCGTGCAGTTTCCGATTGCCGAAGCCTTCATCGAGACCGAGGCCGCGAACCTGATGCGCTACGAGGCCTGCCGCCTGTTCGACGCGCGCCAGCCTTGCGGCGCGCAGGCCAACATGGCGAAGTACCTCGCGGCCAAGGCCAGCTGGGAGGCGGCCAATGCCTGCCTGCAGTTCCACGGCGGCTTCGGCTTTGCGTGCGAATACGACATCGAGCGCAAGTTCCGCGAGACGCGGCTGTACCAGGTGGCGCCGATCTCGACGAATCTCATCCTGAGCTATGTCGCCGAACACATGCTCGGCCTGCCACGCTCGTTCTGAAGGACTGCACATGAACGCCATCGACCACCCCAGCAAGGTGCTCGCGACCTTCGCGGCCGAGCTGAAGTTCGCCGACATTCCCGCGCCCGTGCTGCGCCGCACCGAGGACCTGATCCTCGACTGGCTCGGCTCGGTGCTCGCGGCCCGCACCGCGAGGCCGATACGCAGCATCGAGCGCTTCGCGCAGATGATGGGCCCCGCTGAAGGCCCGAGCGAGATCCTCACCTCGCGGCGCACCAGCTCCCCGCTGTTCGCGGCGATGGTCAACGCGGCGGCCTCGCACTACGTGGAGCAGGACGACGTGCACAACGGCTCGGTGTTCCACCCCGCCGCCGTGGTCATCGCACCCGCACTCGCAGTGGCACAGAGCCTCGGTGCCAGCGGCGCGCAGCTGCTGACGGCCGTGGTCGCGGGCTACGAGGTGGGCATCCGCGTCGGCGAGTTCCTGGGCCGGTCGCACTACCGCACCTTCCACACCACGGCGACGGCGGGCACGCTCGCGGCGGCCGCGGCGGTGGGCCGGCTGCTCGACCTGTCGCCGCAGCAGATGCTGCATGCCTTCGGCTCCGCCGGCACGCAGTCGGCCGGTGTGTGGGAGTTCCTGCGCGACGCGGCCGACTCGAAGCAGCTGCACTGCGCGCACGCGGCGGCCAGCGGGTTGATGTCGGCCTACCTTGCGCAGGACGGCTTCACGGGCGCGGCAAAAATTCTCGAAGGTGCGCAGGGTCTGGGCGTGGGCATGTCGAGCGACGCCGATCCGGCCAAGCTCACCGACGGCCTGGGCACGCGCTGGACGCTGGCCGAGACCTCGTTCAAGTACCACGCCTCCTGCCGCCACACGCACCCGGCCGCCGACGCGCTGCTGCAGGTGATGGAACAGAACAAGCTCCAACCGGCCGACGTGTCCCAGGTCACGACCCACGTGCACCAGGGCGCCATCGACGTGCTGGGCCGCGTGACGGTGCCGGCCACGGTGCACCAGGGCAAGTTCTCGATGGGCACGGTGCTGGGCCTCATCGCGGTGCACGGCCGCGCGGGCCTGGGCGAGTTCGACCGCGACTTTCTCTCGCCCGAGGTCTCAGCCTTCCGCGAAAAGGTGACGATGGCGCTGGACGACGAGGTCGACACCGCCTACCCCGCGCGCTGGATCGGCAAGGTCAGCGTGCACACGGCCGATGGCCGCACGCTGGCCGGCCGCGTCGACGAGCCCAAGGGCGACCCCGGCAACAGCCTGAGCCGCGCCGAGATCGAGGACAAGATGCAGCGCCTGGCGCACTACGGCGAAGGCGCGACGGCCGACGAAGCGAAGGCGCTGTGCGAGCGCGTCTGGCAGCTGGCCGACACGGCCCGCGTGGGGCGCTGGCTCGGCTGAGGCCGTTCAGCCGAACAGCCGGCCCTGCCCCGGCGAGCGCGCATCGAGCCCGGCGGTGCGCACGAGGTCCCAGAAGCCCGCGGGCGAGCTGGACACCACGGGCACCTGCAGGCGCGCCTCGACCTCGCGCACGGCATCGAGCGTGACGAGGCCGCCGCACGAGATCAGGAGGCCGTCGGCACCGGGCTGGTCTTCGAATACCTTGAGGCACAGGTCGACCAGCACCTCGGTCGACACCTGGCCGACGGCCTGCACGTCGGAGATGGCCAGGCCTTCGAGCGCCAGCGGTTCGAAGTCGCTCTGTTCGAGGTAGGTGCGCAGCTGCGTGTTGACCTCGTCGATGTAGGCGGTGGCGACGGCCACGCGCCGCACCTTCAGGTGACGCAGGCCCGCAAGGATGGCGTCGCTCATCGTCGTGCAGGGCAGGCCCGTGGCCTGCGCCATCTCGCGCTTCAGCTGGCGGGTGAAGGCGACGCCGCGAAAGAAGCTCAGCGAGGTGCCCATGAGGGAGACGGCGCTGGCGCCTTCCGCCTTGAGTTCCAGCGCCTTGCCGATGACCGAATCGATCACTTCGGTGTAGCCGCGCGTGGAGATTTCGCCGAGGCCCAGGCCCTTGGCGCTGAAGCGGATGCGGTCGCCGTAGAGCAGCGGGCCGTCGACCGGCACGGCGCCGGCTGCGGGCGGAACGATGAGGCCGAGATGGGGTTGCGTCACCTCAGTTCCCCTCCGCCACGATGCGCTGGTCCGTGATGATGCGTTTCCATCGCGTCGTTTCCTCCGCCATGTCCTTGCCCAGCTGGGCCGGCGTGGCATAGGCGCGCAACGTGCCTTGCGCAGCGGCGGCCGTGCCCGTCTCGGGCATGTCGAGCACGGTCTTCACGGCGGCCGAGAGCTTGTCGACCACGTCGTTGGGCGTGCCCGCCGGTGCCAGGAGGAAGATACGCGGCGCCACGTCGAAGCCCGGCAGCGCCTCGGCCAGCGGTGCCACGCCTTCGGCACCTTCGAGCTTGGCGTTGTTCAGCAGCGCCAGCGCGCGCAGCTTGCCGGCCTTCGACTGCGCCATGGCGGCGGTGGCACTCACCACGCCCAGCGGCACCTGGCCGCCGACCACGTCGGGCACGATCTGCGCCGCGCCCCGGTAGGGCACATGCACCACGAACGCGCCAGTAGATTGCTTGAGCATCTCGAAGCCCAGGTGCTGCACGGTGCCGACACCCGACGACGCGTAGGAGTAACGGCCCGGGTACGCCTTGAGTTCCTTGACGAGTTCGGCGGGCGTCTTCGCGGGAAAGTCGTTGCCCGCGACGATCATCAGCGGCGACACGAAGGCACCGGCCACGGGCTTGAAGCTGGTCAGCGGATCGATCGCGATCTTCGGCTGCAGCAGCTTGGCGATGAGCAAGGCGCTGTCGCCCATCATCAGCGTGTAGCCGTCGGGCGGCGCCTTGGCGACGAGGTCGGCCGCGATGAGGCCGGTGGCGCCGGTGCGGTTCTCGACCAGCACCTGCTGGCCCAGCACCGCGGGCAGGCGCGCGCTGAGCATGCGCGCCACCGCGTCGACACCGCCGCCGGCCGAGTAGCCGACGACGATGCGGATGGGCTTGTCGGGAAACTTCTGCGCCCACGCGGCGGGTGCGGCGGCCAGCAGGCCGGCCAGGGCCAGGGCGGCCTGCTGGGCATGCCGGCGCGATGGCCGCATGGCGTCTGTTCTTCTGTCGTTCATCTTGTCTCCGTGGTGGTCGGGATGCGCCGGCCGTCTGCGCGGCCTGGTCGTGGTCGGAAGTGTCGTCGGGTGGCGCTCAGGCCTTGCCTTTCCCGTGCGAGGTCGGCAGCTTTGCGAGATCGCGCACGCGCTCGGCGTTGGGCGTGAAGCCCAGCCCCGGTGCCTCGGGCAGCGTGAGCCAGCCCTGGTCGGGCACGGGCAGGCCGTCGAAGATCTGCTTGAGCATCTGCACCGCGACGTAGTGGTACTCGACCAGCCCGCCGTTGGACACGCCCGCATGCAGGTGCATGTTGTGGAAGGGCCAGGCGCCGCCGTTGTCGATGGGCACGTTGAAGGCGGCGGCCATGCCCGCGATCTTCAGGCACTGCGAATAGCCGCCCGAGATGGTCACGTTGGGCTGCAGCACGTCGGCCGCCTGGTTCACCAGCAGGTCGCGAAAGCGGAAGGCCAGGCCCTCGTTCTGCCCGCAGGCCAGCGGAATGCGCGTGCGCGCGCGCAGCTGGGCCATCTGGCGCACGTCGTTCTGCGTGAGCGGCTCCTCGAAGAAGCTGATGCCGTAGGGCTCGATGCGGTGCGCGAGTTCGGTGGCGTGGAACAGGTCGAGGCCGCAGTTGGCGTCGACGTACAGCTTGACGTCGGGGCCCACCGCCTCGCGCACGGCGGCCACGCGGCGCACGTCTTCGGCAATGACCTCGTCGAGCGGACGCGGCTCGTCGCGGCGCGCGAGCGCGTGGTTGCCCACGGTCATCTTCAGGCGCTGGAAGCCCTGCGACACCCACAGCTTGGCGGCGGCGGCGAGCTGGTCGCGCTCGAAGAAGCCGAAGCCGAAGGTGGCGTACACCGGCACCTTGGCGCGCGCGCCGCCGAACAGGCGCCACAGCGGCTGGCCCAATGCCTTGCCCTTCAGGTCCCACAGCGCGATGTCGAGCGCGGCGATGGTGTGGCTCGCGTAGCCGGTCTGGCCGCGCGGCGAGAGCAGCCAGTAGAGCTTCTCCCACAGCCGCTCGGTGGCCATCGGGTCTTCGCCGATCAGCGCGGGGCCGGCCACTTCGCGCACGGCGGCGGCGATGATTTCTTCTTCGGTGATGGCCGTCATGCCGTGGCCGACGAGGCCGGTGTCGGTCTCGATCTCGGTGAGGCACAGCGACAGCGAGGTCTGCTTGTTCAGGCCGACCACGTCGATGGTCACGGGGATGTTCAGCGGCGTGGCGCTGACGCGGATGATCTTCAAGGGTGTCTCCTTTGGTGTGCCCGCATCTTTGCGCGAGGGCCGCAGGAGAACAATTCGTTTTTGGCGAGTTCGAGCCTTCGCGCGACGCGAAGGCTCGCCGCCCCACGCCCTCGGATCAGTCGGGGCGGCCGAGGTGTTCGAGCACCGAGCGCGCGGCGGCCGTGAGCTCCTGCTGGCGGCGCACGCACAGCAGGTGGCGGCGCAGCGCCCAGGGCGCGTCGAGCTTGAGGCAGCGCAGCTTGAGAATCTGCAGCTGCGGCAGGATGGCCGCATAGGGCAGCACGCCGATGCCCACGCCCTGCTCCACCATGCGGCAGACCATGTCGAAGCTGCCCACCTGCATGCGCACCTTGAGCGGCACCTGGGCCTCGAGCGCGGCGGCCAGCAGCACGCGGTGCAGCGCCGTGCCTTCGCGCACCACGATATGGTCGTGGCGCAGCACCTCCTGCACATCGATGCGCTTGCGGCGCGCCAACGGGTGGTCGCGCGCGACCACCACGGCCAGCTCGTCGGTGCGGTAGGGCAGGCATTCGAGGCCGTCGGCGGGCGTCTGGCCCTCGATCACGCCGATGTCGGCCAGGCCAGCCTGCACGGCCTTCACCACCTCGGTGCTGGCGCGCTCCTGCAGGTCGATCTTGAGCACCGGGTGCAGGCGCAGGAACGAGCCGATCTGCGCCGGCAAAAACTGCGCGATGGTCGAGGCGTTGGCCGTGATGCTGACCACGCCCGCCACGCCGTTCTGGAAATCGTCGAGCTCGGCGCCGAGCCGGTCCATGGCCGACAGCACGGCGCGCGCATGCAGCAGCAGCCCATGGCCGGCCGAGGTGAGCGTGACGCCGCGCGCATGGCGCACCAGCAGCGGCAGCCGGGCGCGGGCTTCGAGGTCGGAGATGCGCTTGCTCGCGGCCGCCAGCGCGATGTGGCAGCGCTTGGCGCCTTCGCTGATGCTGCCGTGGTCGGACACGGCCACGAACAAGCGCAGCGATTTCAGGTCGGCGGACATGGCCCGTCGCGCCTCAGGCCAGGGTGAGGTGGTCGAACAGCTCGCGCGCGGAAGCCGGCAGCTGCTCGCGGTTGCGCGCGATGAGCTTGAGCTCGCGCTCGGCCCAGGCGTCGCTGAGCGCCACGGTCGAGATGCGCATGGCCATCGACAGCCGGTGCGCCGACGACGAGGGCAGCACGCCGACGCCCACGCCGGCTTCGATCATCAGGCAGATGGCCTCGAAGCTGCTCACCTGGATGCGTGGGTTGAAGCCACGCCCCGCGAGTTCGGCGCGGCGCTGCAGGAAGCGGTGGATCGCGCTGCCGTGGTGCAGGCCCACGTGTTGTTCATCGAGTGTGTCGGCAAAGGCCACCGACGACGCGCCCGCCAGCGGGTGCGTGGGCGGCACCACCAGCACGAGCTGGTTGCGCCCGAACGGGCGCGCATCGAACTCGCCGGTGTGCACATCGCCCGCGAGGATGCCGATGTCGGCCTCGCCGTCGGCCACGGCACGCACGATCTCTTCGCTCAGGTACTCGCGCAGGTCGACCTGCACGGCCGGGTGCTGCGTGAGAAAGCCCGCGAGTTTTTGCGGCAGGTACTCGGTGATCGAGGTGGTGTTGGCGAACACGCGCACATGGCCCTTGATGCCCTTGCCGAAGTCCTGCATGTCGCAGCGCAGGTGCTCCATCTGCTGCATCACGCGCTTGGCGTGGTACAGCACCGCCTGCCCCGCCGCCGTGAGGCTCACGCCCTGCGCACTGCGGTGCAGCAGCTTGCCGCCCACCGCCTCTTCCATCTGCTTGATGCGCGTGGAAGCCGCGGCCAGCGAGATGCAGGCCTTCTCGGCGCCGCGCGTGAGGCTGCGCGCGTCCGCCACGTAGACGAACAGTTTCAGGTCGAACAGGTCGAAGTGCAGGTTCACCGGGCGGGCAGGAAGGAAGCGGGAGGAACGCGCATTGTCCGGCGAACGGCGTCACCTGCAGCCGCTTGCGGGTTTGTCCTCAGAAGGTGTGAATGAATCCGGACATGGCGGGTCCGTTCACACCGTCTCAGACCGGGTCCCAGCTGAACACGTCGGCCGAGCGGTCCAGCGGGAAGAAACTGGCGCGCATCGCGGGCATGGCGTGCTCGGCGATGCTCTCGGGCGTCCAGCCCTCGGAGCGGTGGATGGAGCGCACCGGGCGCGGCTGGCTGATGAGCGAGATCTCGTTGTTGCGCACCGAAAAGATCTGCCCGTTCACGGCCGCCGCCGCGTCGCTCGCCAGGTACACCGCGAGCGGCGCCACCTTGGCGGGCGTCATCTGCTTGATCTTGTCGACGCGCGCGCGCTGCTCGTCGGTGTCGGTGGGAATGGCGCCGATCATGCGGCTCCAGGCGAAGGGCGCAATGCAGTTGGAGCGCACGTTGAACTTCAGCATGTCCAGCGCGATGGACTTCGACAGCGCCGCGATGCCGAGCTTGGCCGCCGCGTAGTTGGCCTGGCCGAAGTTGCCGATCAGGCCCGAGGTGGAGGTCATGTGCACCAGCGCGCCCGCGTTCTGTTCCTTGAAGTGCGTCGCGGCCGCGCGGCTCACGAAGTAGGCGCCGTACAGGTGCACCTTGATCACCGCGTCCCACTCGTCGACCGACATCTTGTGGAAGAACCGGTCGCGCAGGATGCCCGCGTTGTTCACCACCGCATCGATGCGCCCGAAGCTGTCGACCGCGCATTCCACGATGCGCCCCGCGCTCGCGGCATCGGCCACGCTGTCGGTGTTGGGCACGGCCTGCCCGCCCGCCGCACGAATCTCCTCGACCACCTGCTGCGCCGGCCCGGCACTGCCGCCCGCGCCGTCGAGTCCCGCGCCGATGTCGTTGACCACCACCTTCGCGCCATGCCGCGCCATCGCGAGCGCAATGTCGCGCCCGATGCCGCCGCCCGCGCCGGTGACGACGATCACTTTGCCTTCAACCATGTGTCTTGCCTCTGCTTCGGATGTTCGTTCGCCCGCGAGTTCGCGGGGGAATTTCAGAATGCCACAGGGAGACGCTTGTCGGTTTCTCATTTCCGAAGAGGGGCTTCGGATCCGGGCCGAACTCCTGGAACGCTGACGACCTGCACGCAACGCCTTCGTCACATGAATTTTTCGCGGTTGGCGGCACTGATTTCCTGGGGCCGTCGCTGTTTGACCATTGTTTGCAAACCTACCGCACCGCGTGCTCCAGACTTTTTGGAACGCGTTCAGCCCGTCCTCGACGCGCTCACCCCACTCTCACCGGATCAATGCCGCATATGACTGCTTCTGCCTGGCCATGGGACAGCGCCCCGCCCTCCTTGGTGACTCGGCTTGGCGCCCGACTGGTCGACCAGCTCGACGCCGATGCCCTCTACCTCTTGATCGATCCGGGCCAAGGCGATCCACCCGGCATCGAAGTCGAAGAGGCTCCTTCTGCCATTCCACCCAATGGAGTTCTCCGCGCTCGCAAAGCGGCTTGGAACCGCGAAATCCATTCGCTCCACACGCATACCCATCGCCGATTCACGGTGGCTGATTTCCCTTACCTCGTCCGATTGACCGGCGGAGATGACCCATGGCTGGCAACGAGCATCAAGTGGGCCATTCAAGAGCACCTCCAGGCGTGCGCGGTAGGCGCTGGTGCATATCGCATCGGCGGTTGGCTCCAGGTCGACGCAGCACGCGATGGTGGCGTTCTGGCACGACAGCTTTCAACCTTGATGCAGTACAGCGCTCCCGATGGCGCTTTCATGCAAGCGCGATTGCAGGACCGGCGTGTGCTGCACCTCCTTCGCCAGGGCGTCCCTCTGGACTGGGCTGCCAGCCTGAAGGGCATCCGGCTCTGGAGCTACCTTGATCACAACCTGAGTCTCCAACAGCTGAAAGGCGCACAGGGCGAGCCTGCCCTTCAGCCGCTCCCACCTGCGGTGGCGCAATCCGGTCTTCTGGACTGGAGCCATGCCGTCCATGCAGCCCAAACACGCTGGCTTCGCACCACGTTCCCGCTGCCAGAAAACGCACTCCCCCTGGTTCTCGACAAGCTGAAGGTCGCCGAACGACGCGGATTGCGGTATCCAACCGATCAAGGGGCCTACGCCGCCGAGACGTTGGTTCAGCCGGCGTTCGAGCACTGGCCGGAGCTGGACCGACTCATCCATGTCGTGACGATTTTTCGCCAGGACCTGAGCGATGGCATGGATCTGTTTCGAACCGCATGGGCGGGCAAATCCCGCGATCACTGGCCCAACCTTCAACAAAGTCCCACATGAGCGAACTTCCCTGCAGAACCTGTGACCACAAGGCCGGCCTGTCGATCCTGCTGGTCCGTCCGACCGCCATCGCCACTGACGCAACATTCGCCCCCGCCGAGGCGAACAGGCTGCTGACACACGAAGCGAGCGTCAAGGCACTCGGGCTGCCTCGGCTCCAGGCAACCCGCCATGCGCTGCGCATGTTGCGCCGTGGCGGCTTCGTCTACGCCTGGTACACCCAAAAGCCACGGCAACTGGCCAAGGCATGGCAGGTCTTCCGCGTGCACGGCAGCGGCGCGCTGGTTCCCGAGTCCCAGATCAGCTGGTCCGATGAGAAATCCTCGTTCGCGTGCAGCAAGAAAGCGTCGCACCCGCACGACGTGCGTACCTTGTGCATTCAGCTTCCAGTAGACAGCCCTGAGAGCGCGGGGCCCGTGTGGATCGGCTTCAGCATGAACTGGTGGGACGATGCCATTCGCCAACGCGTGCAAGCGGACCCTTCGGCGGCCGGCATGGTGAAGATCGATCCGCTGGCACCGCTGGGCGGCGTGCCAAACGCCTTCAAGGCAGACGCCATGCTTATCCAACAACATGTCGCCGACTTCGCACTGCGCTCTATCGACCACGGCGGCATCAAGAAAGGAATCAACGTCACGGAGGGTGGAACCGAGCCGGGCACACCCTTCTACAACCGCGACGACGACAAGACCTATGGTCAGGCGCGGGATCTGGCGGGCGTCATGCAAAGACAAGCCGCCGGGCATCCGCTTACCGCAAACAAGGCCTTCGTGCTCGCCCTCCCGGACCCCGTGGGTCTGACGGCCGATCTGAACGGCATTCGCTTTGCAAAGGACCGGGCCAACCAGCAAGAGTGGAATCGGAATGACGACTGGGTACGTTCGGAAGCCTGTCACACCACCCTGGAAGGCTTGCGCAAATCGCTCATCGTCGCAGGCATGCTCCAGTCGCGTGAGTGGGGCAGCCGCGCGTCGGAAAAGGAATGGAAGAGCCTCCAGGGTCGCGGTGTGCCTTACGAATGGAGGCCTGATGCGAACGGCGCCTATGCCGTCGACGGCAGCCGGGCAGGTCACATGAAGCCGGTCGGCCCGGAAGCAGCACGAATCGGCGACCGGATCGAAAGCCGGGGCCGAATGCTGGGCGAGCGGCACTGGCGCAAGATCTCGGACGAACTGAACATGGAGCGCTACCGGGCCTGGCCCGCACAGCGGGCCGACATCGACGGACAGCTCGCCGATACGCTGGCGCCCTATGAAACCGACTGGCTCGCTGCACTCGATGGAGAAGCGCTGCGCGCCTACTTCAAGCGCCACTTCAACGAACACGATGCGGGCAAACTCACGGCCCGCGTGTCTTCGGGACTGATCTACGCCTCCGAGGGCGATCTGGCTCATTTTCCACAGCCGTTCACCGCACAGCACACCAAACGCTGGACTGGACTGATTCTCGAGCCCGACATTACCGAGCCGCGCGCCATCGCACTGCGAGCAATGTTCGGCAACCAGAAATCGGTCATCGACAAGGTACACGCCATCCTGATCGGCAAGGCGGATCGCGCTGAAGGCGACGGTCGAGACAAGACCTACGACCTGCTCAAGGGCATCCTGACCCATGAGTTGGGACAGCGATTGAACTGGCTGCATCCCGTCATCGTGAGCCTCTCGGCAGGCGGACTGGCCGCGAGCGCGGCGGGCGTGGTACAGCTGCTGGCGTCGGGCGCAGGTCGATCACCGGCACCACCATCTGGCAGCCTCAAGAAATACTTGGCACTGCTGCCCCGGCTGACGGCCGCCCAGCAACAGCTTGAACTGGCAGTGGAAGCGACGCGCTCCAGCGGCAAGATCATGGCAGCGCCGTCGGTCACGCTGCTGCTCAAGACACGGGTGGATGTGCCCACCGCACTCGCCGTGCTCAACGGCTACCAACCCAAGGGGCAGCCAGCCATCGTCGTCGCACATGGCAACACCGTCGAACTGCAGGTGGTCACCGATGTGGAAACCGCCTTGGCGGTGCAGGAGGGCCGGATCAAGGCCGGGCAGGTGCCGGGGCAGCGCGTGAGCGTGGCTCCGACGAGCGGAATGGCGGCACGCAATCTCGAAGAGATGCAGATGCGCATGAGTCGGCTGCCAGTCGATCAACCGCTGACACCAGAAGAAGTCATGGAGGTCATGCGGCGCCAAGCCATCAAGAAGGATCTGGGCCTCAATAGCGTCGACGGGCGCTTGGCCATGGGAGCCATGCTGGTGCAGTTTCTAGGCCTGTACCAGAGCCTACCCCAGCTGCTGTCGGAGCTCAACAGAAGTCAGCGCGATCAGGAAAAGCTCAATGAAGTGGCACTGGGAGTGGCGGACAGCCTGGGTGGATTTCTGGGGGCCGCCGCCGAGCGGTTGGCGGCAGCACACAAGGCGACACTCATCATGAAGGAAGGCGGGGAACGCCTGGTGGAAATCAGTGGTCGGCTGGCGGTCTTGCGAACAGCGGCGGCGCTCACGGGCATCTTCGGAGGAGCCATCAACGCGTACCTCATGGCAAAGAAAGCCGAAGCAGCAGGAAAGGAGGGAGATGTCATAGCCTCGCGCAGCTATGCCAACTCTGGCCTCTCCTTTTCCCTTCTTTCCGCAACCAGCGTGGTCACGGCAGCCGATGCGGCAGCAAAGGGAGCCATGACTCGCGCCGTCGCAAAACACCTCGTCTTGCGTCTGGCCGGTGTTGTGGCGACCGAAGTTGCCGTCGCCGGTGTGGCCGCCACGATGACAAGTATCGTGTCTGGCGTAGGCCTAGTTCTCTTGTTGATCGGCATCGGCACTTATGTTCATGCGGTTATCAGCGAACGCGATTCGTACCAGCGTTGGGCCGGTCGTTGTTATTTCGGCAGAGACGCGATGAAACGTTTCGAGAAGGCCAGCGCTGAAACGGCTTGGTTCATAGCCATCGAATACGAAGCGGAAGCTCAAGAGGATGTAACGCGCAAGGCACAGCAACACCCCGACCCCGAACGTTACCAGCCGTTACCAAGCAATCCGATGGGCGATGGCTGGGGCGGAGGCTTGCAGTGATCGGATTCAGCACCAGCGGCATCAGTACCGACGACGCGCGACAAGAAGGTCTCGTTTCGGGATTGCTTCATCGCTTCGACAAGCGTTTGCCAGGCAGTGGACAAACAGGGCACCTGGGAAGGTTGAGCGAAGTCTATCGAAATGCGATTGAACTCAATGGCGGATCGCTGGTCGCAGCGGGCGGGTACGTTACGACGATCGGATTGCTCGGGGCACTCACAACCACTTATTTTTTCGGCCATGGTGTGTACCGAAATCTGGTCGACGGTGCATACGTTTTCTTCGTATTGAACCTGTTGACTATTTGGAGTCTGTTTCTCGTCGGCTTTTACTTCGAGATGTTCAGCCCCAGTGAAGAGCCGATCTACTTTGATCGCGCTCATCGCAAGGTCTACTACGTCCACCGAGGAAAACGAAAACGCTTCCTTCTCTTCGGCCCTTCGGTCATCGAGGCACGCGCAGCCGATTGGTCACTGGTGGACTGCGAACTGCACGCCAAACTTGGCGGTAGCACCACCAGCGTGCGACGCACCTACCACCTGCTCTTTCTCGTGCGGAAAAGTGCCACGGATCCCACGATCGTGGACTGGTTCGTGTTGGCGCAAATCGAATTTCCCGGCGCCATGTGGGAATACATCCGCGGGTACATGGAGGCAGACATGCCCCCACTTTCCGCGGATGAAGCGCCTCCCGTCAAAGGAAAGAGTTTCGACATGATCGAAGCCCTCCAACAGCGACGCATCGACTACTTACGCGACTGGAGGGAGCTCCCTTGGACACAGCTGTGGCAGCACCTTGTGCTGCCGCTGTTCGCTGTGTTCTTTGTCGTCAACCGCTTCGTAGTGTGGACCGCTCAGACCGTGTCATGGCCGCAGGAGATCACGGGTGCACTCGGCACGCCGATGACCTCTGGAGATGTCGAAGCGGACACAGCTCACAAGCTGCGCGCGCCCCCCGGGACCTGAGATCTCTCTTCTACTGCCGCGCCGTACGAATGTTCGCCGGCAGCGCCTGCGGCCAGCTCGTGCGGAACGGGTTGATGTCCAGCCCGCCGCGCCGCGTGTAGCGCGCGTACACCGCGAGCTTGGTCGGCTGGCACTGGCGCCAGATGTCCGTGAACATGCGCTCGGCGCAGGGTTCGTGGAACTCGTTGTGGTTGCGAAAGCTCACGATGTACGCCAGCAGGCCGGCCTGGTCGATGGGCGGGCCGCTGTAGCGGATCTGCACGCTGCCCCAGTCGGGCTGGCCGGTGACGAGGCAGTTGCTCTTGAGCAGCCGGCTGGTGAGGGTTTCGTTCACGTGCACCTGCGTCGTGTCGCTGCTCAGCAGCTCGGGCGCGGGCTGGTAGTGGGTGCATTCGATGTCGAGGCGGTCGAGGTCCAGGCCGTCGATCTCGTGCACGGGCTCGCGGTCGAAGAGGTCGGGCGTGAGCAGCTTCACGCCGATGCCGGCCGACTGGTCGCTGCCGCGCCATGCGGCTTCGGAAAGGTCGGTGCGCAGGTGCTCGCGCACGGCATCGATGCTGGCGAAGGTGCTGTTGTTGAAGCTGTTGAGGTACAGCTTGAACGACTTGCTCTCGATGATGTTGGGCGTTTCGCAGGGAATGGTGAAGTGCGCGATGGCCACCTGCGGCTTGCCGCGCGGGTTCAGCCAGCTCAGCTCGAAGGCAGTCCAGAGGTCGGCGCCGAAGAAGGGCAAGGCGCCGGCCTGGATGCCCATGGCTTCGCGCTGCGTGGTGCGTGCGATGGGGAACAGCAGCGACGGGTCGTACTTGTCGGCGTAGGCCGAGGCGCGGCCGAGCTGCGACTGCTCGGGGGTGTTGGGGTTCGTGTTGGGGTTGGTCGGGTCGTGGCTCATGGGGCGGTTCCGGCATCCGCCGCGTGTGCGAACGGAGCGATGTGGTTGGCGAGGATCGTGCAGACCTCGGGCGGCAGGTCGTGGCCCATGCCGGGCACCGAGATGAAGGTCGCACCTGGAATGCGCTGCGCCGAATCGCGGCCGCAGGCGATGGGCACGAGCGCGTCGGCGTCGCCGTGCAGCACCAGCGTCGGGCGCTGGATGCGGGCCAGCACCTGCGGGCGGTCGTCGTCGGCGCCGATGGCGAGCATCTGGCGCATCAGGCCGGCCGGGTGGTAGGCGCGGCGCATGCTGAAGGTGAGGCGCGCGGCCAGTTGCTCGTCGGTCTGCGGGTAGGCCGGGCTCTGGATGAGCCGCAGCAGCTTGATGCTGTGCGCGACCAGCGCGGCCTCGTCGTGGCTGCGCGGGCGCCGCATGAGCATGGCCCCGACCTCGCGGCGCGGGCCCGGCAGACCGCGCGCGCCGCTGGAGCTCATGATGCTCACGAGGCTGGCGGCGCGCTCGGGCGCGGTGGCGGCGATGCGCTGCGCGATCATGCCGCCCATCGAGGCGCCGACGATGTGGGCGCGGGCAATGCCCAGCGCGTCGAGCACGCCGAGCGAATCGAGCGCCATGTCCTGCAGCGTGTAGGCGCTGCGCACCTTCAGGCCGATGCGGTGGCGGATGGTTTCCCACACGAGGTTGCCGGTGCCCAGGTGGTCGAAGCCCTGGCTCAGGCCGATGTCGCGGTTGTCGTGGCGCACCACGCGAAAGCCGGCGTCGACCAGTTGCTGCACGAAGCCGTCGGGCCAGGCGACCAGCTGCATGCCCAGCCCCATGATCAACAGGATGACGGGGCGCCCTTCGCCGCCGGTGTCGTCGACTTCGATCTGCAGGCCGTTGGCGGTGACTTTCATCGGTTCCTTGTTGCTTCTTCTGCTACTTGAATTCGCGTTCGCGCAGCCACTTGGTGGCGACCCATTTCTCGCCCGCCAGCACCGGCGCGCCGCCGTGCAGCGTGCGGGTGGCGGGGTCGGGCCGGTCGTAGCTGAAGAACACGCCGGTGCCGCGCACCGGGGCCACTTCGAGCCCGATGTCGGGGAAGGTGGTGGCGCCGCCCTGCTCGGGCTCCTGCAGGTACATCACGAGCGTGGCCACGCGCTGGCCACCGCGCTTGAGGATGGTGGGCGTGCCGGGCTCGTGCGGGTCGAAGTAGTCGTAGTGCGGGCGGTACTGCGCGCCGGGCGCATAGCGCAGGATCTGCAGGCCCTCGCCGTATTCGACCGGCCAGCGCAGCAGCATGGCCAGGCGCTGTTCGAGGCGCGCGACGATCTCGTTCTCGCCGCGCTCGAAGAACATGCCGTCGCTGGTGCGGTCGACGTTGAGCACCTCGCCGCCGGTGCGGGTCTCGACGGTGAGCGAGCGGGCCAGCCGCACGCGCGCGGCGGCGATCAGGCCTTCGCATTCCTCGACCGACAGCAGGTTGCCGAACACCACGACGCGCGGGTGCCGCACGGTCTGCAGCACCTGCACGCGGCGGTCGCCGGCCTCGATGTACAGCGGCGCGCCGTCCAGGTCGGGGCCGGGCATCTCGGTGCGGGCCGGCGCCAGGGCCGCCTCGACATCGGGGAACCCGCCCTCCAGCTGGGCCAGTGCGAGGTCGGTGGCGGCATCCTGCCAGCCGGCCGCCCGCATCGACATGCGCAACGCGGGCACCGAATGGCCGGCCGCGAGCTGGGCCACCAGCCATTCGCGCAATTCCGGACTGATCGCTTGGGACATCAGACTTTCCTTCTGAACACCAGCCTTTCGGCTGTCGATACCTGGGCGTCGAAACCATAACCCTCGAGATCGAATTTTTCCAGCGCCTTGGGCGTGGCCGCCTGGTGCAGCACGGCCCAGCGCGCCAGCAGGCCGCGGGCGCGCTTGGCGAAGAAGCTCACGATCTTGTACTTGTCGCCCTTCCACTCCTGGAACACGCATTCGACCACGCGCGCCTTGAGCACCTTCTGGTCGACCGACTTGAAGTACTCCTGCGAGGCGACGTTGACGACGACCGGCGTGCGATCGGCCGCCAGGCGCTCGTTCAGGTGCTCGGCGATGCGCGAGCC
This sequence comes from Variovorax sp. GW458-11-26-14-LB1, assembly GCF_059423965.1. Classification (NCBI taxonomy): domain Bacteria; kingdom Pseudomonadati; phylum Pseudomonadota; class Betaproteobacteria; order Burkholderiales; family Comamonadaceae; genus Variovorax; species Variovorax sp. GW458-11-26-14-LB1. Next base: position 389 of record NZ_JBWKYW010000004.1, on the reverse strand, counting down.
CCAGAAGGCGTACAGGTCCTTGCCGTGGCGGTTGGCCAACGCGGTGCCCATTTCGAGCCGGTAGGGCTGCAGGCGGTCGAGCGGGCGCAGCAGGCCGTACAGGCCGCTGAGGATGCCCACGTGGTCCTGCGCCCAGGCGAGCTGGGCGGGCGTGAGGCTGCGGGCGTCGAAGCCGCCGTAGACGTCGCCGTCGAAGGCGAAGGCGGCCTGGCGGGCGTTCTTGTCGGTGCTCTTGGACGACCAGGCGGCGTAGCGGGCCACGTTGAGGGCCGAGAGCTTGTCCGACAGGTGCATCAGCTCGGCGATGTCCTGGGGCGACTTCTCGCGCAGCAGTTTGATGAGTTCGACCGAGGGGCCGCGCGGGGCTTCGAAATGGGGCTGGGTGGCGG